>JAILBM010000234.1 GCA_024680925.1 Butyrivibrio sp. | reverse complement strand
AGTATAATGTCCATGAGCATTGATTCCTTATTTGTTATTTTGGATGTTTGGTCGCTGACATTATACCAAAAAGGGAGGTCAATGCTCTTTTTATTTTGAACTCCCGATAAATCAAGGTTTTATAAATAAAAAAGGGGTGTCGACTAGACACTACCTTTTTTGTAAGGGAGGAAAAAAATATGTTGTCTGAGGATTATCTTCACGAGCTTCTTCGTAGATACCAAAATAACTTTGATATAACCAAAGATTACAAAATAGGTAATAAAACCTATCCTGCCTATGCCTGGTTTTTTTCCCTTGGAGAAAAATATGTCCTGAAAAAGGAAGCACAGCTTTGGGCTATAAGAGCTTATGAACATGTGCTTTTTATGAAGGTTGATGAAATAACAACAGAACTTCTTAAAGAAATCAAAACAACAATTGAAGATTATGTTGAACCACAGCTGGTCAGAAAAGGTGAGAAATATCCTGAAAAGGATCATATGTGTTCCTATATGACATTCGTCATAATATCAGAAAAAACACCGGATTCTTTAATGCAAAAGGCTATTAAAAAATTTCATTACGATAAAGGATATCTCTTTAATTTCAGAGGTCACAGCGAAGGGAGAATAGCCTGTGCCTGCATAGACAGCAGGAAAGTCCTTACCAATTACAGTGGAAAAGAGCTTAAAGAGCTCTTAACCAATATATTTAACTCTCAAGTGGGGAACAAGGAGGAAAAAGTTTTATGAACGCAGCAGTAATATTATTAGTCAGCGTTGCAATCCTGATTGCCGGTTATGTATTTTACGGCGGCTGGCTTGCAAAACAGTGGGGAATCGATCCAAAGAGAAAGACTCCTGCACATGAACTGGAGGACGGTATGGATTATGTTCCTGCCAAGACACCGGTTCTTATGGGACATCATTTTTCATCAATTGCAGGCGCAGGTCCTATAAACGGCCCTATTCAGGCAGCTGTTTTCGGATGGGTTCCTGTTCTTTTATGGGTACTTATCGGCGGTATTTTCTTTGGAGGTGTCCATGATTTCGGAGCACTTTTTGCTTCACTTAGACACAAAGGACAGTCTATCGGAGAAATCATAGATGACTCCATGGGAAAAACAGCCAAGAAATTATTCCTTACATTTGGATATCTGACACTTCTTCTGGTAGTGGCAGCCTTCAGTTCAATTGTAGCAAGTACATTCGGCACAACTACAGCTGCAGGTGCAGCCGTAGAAGGTCAGTCCCTTGCCGCAAATGAATCTACTGCAATGATCTCTGTTTTATTCATTGTTCTTGCTATGGTTTTTGGATTTTTTGTTTACAGAAAAAATGCTCCTATCGGAATTGCATCAGTTTTAGGTGTAGTTGGAATCATTGCCATTGTAGCAATCGGTCTTAACTTCCACCCTATCGCACTTTCCTACAACACCTGGATGTGGGTACTTGGTGCATACATACTTGTAGCTTCCGTTACACCTGTATGGATTCTTCTTCAGCCAAGAGATTACCTTAGCTCATTCCTTCTCTATTTCATGATAGGCGCAGGTCTCGTAGCTGTGCTTGGTGCAGTATTCACAGGGAACGGCAACTTCGAGGTTCCTGCCTTTGGTGATGCAGCTTTAAAGGGAGTTGGTGTATTTACAACAGGTACAGCTTTCCCTGCTCTTTTCGTTACTATTGCCTGCGGTGCTATCTCAGGTTTCCATTCACTGGTTTCTTCAGGAACTACAGCAAAGCAGCTTGATAATGAAAAAAATGCTCAGCCTGTAGCCTATGGTTCTATGTTAATAGAATGTATGGTAGCTGTTATCTCTCTTTGCGCTATCGGTTTTGTATGGGCTTCAGCAGCTGATGGAACCTATGCCAGCCCAACACAGGTATTTGCAGGCGGATTATCTGCAATGATCGGAAGCTTTGCACCTGCTGCTCAGAACATTATGTATCAGATGCTTATCCTTGCTGTTTCAGTATTTTGTCTTACATCTCTTGATACAGCCACAAGACTTGCAAGATATATGTTCCAGGAATTTTTCCTTGAACAGGGTCAGACAGCTAAGGATGCTACAGGATATAAAAAGATTTTTGCAAATCCATATGTTGCTACAGCAATTACAGTTGTACTTGGTGTAAGCCTTGGTATGACAGGATATACTAAGATCTGGCCATTATTTGGTGCTGCCAACCAGCTTCTTGCAGCTGTAGGACTTCTTGCAGTATGCACATGGCTTGGTGCTGTTGGTAAGAACAATAAGATGTTCTATGTTCCTATGGTATTTATGCTTGCCGTAACAATCTGTTCTCTTGTTCAGACAATTACAGCAAAACTTACAGCTTATGTATCAGGTAGTGCTGACGTATGGGCACTTATCCAGGCTGCAATCGCTATACTTTTAGTTGTCCTTGCTTTGGTACTTGCATGTATCTCAGCCAAGACACTTTATAATCAGCATGTTTCTAAAAAAAACAATAAAGACAGCTTAGCAGCTTAATTCATTATTTAATTTTACTTCATAAAAAACACTTTTTCATTAAAAAACCGGGACATTGCAATGTCCCGGCTGCATTTCTTTACATTATAATATTATTTATTTTCCTTCTCCTGCATAAAATTCACCAGCTCTTCAAATACTATAGGCCTTGAATAATAGTATCCCTGAAAATTGGAAACCTTATAGTTTTTCTTGAGATAATCAGCCAGCTCCCTGGTTTCAATTCCTTCTATGCATACTGATTTATCCAGTTCATAAGCACATTCCGTAATTGCTTTTAAAAGGCTTTGCCATGAAGGATTTTCATTTATATTATCTATAAAGCTTTTATCAATTTTTATCTGATTTACAGGAAGCTCCACCATAAAATTAAGTGCCGAATACCCTGTTCCAAAGTCATCCAATGCAGTTTTTATTCCAAGGGATGTAAAAAATGCAATGTAATTTCTCAGCATATCCAAATCCAGCATCTTACATCTTTCGGTAAATTCCAGCTTAAGATTCTTTGTAGGAAAACCTACTTCCTCTATAACCTTCATAAGGTCCGAATTAAATTCCACCCTTTGCAGCTGAGTATATGCGAGATTGACATTCAGAATAAAATCAGGATTTTCTTCCACTATATTTTTAAAATCCTGCATTGCCTTTTTTATGATCCAGATTCCAAGTTCATAAAAAAGTGGATCAAGCTCCAGCCAGTCTATAAAATAATAAGGTGGAACAGTTTCACCGTTTTCGTCTCTCCAGCGAAGCAGTGCTTCCACTCCGGTAATCTTTTCCGTCTTAGCATCAACTATGGGCTGATACACAAGATAGAAACCGTCATAATCACCTTTTATGGATAACCTTACTTTGCCAAGAATAGTGATTTTCTCCAGATTACCTTTATAAAAGCTGTCTTCTACAGGAAGTAGTTTTTGAAGATTTTCCTTTTTTGCCTTATCCAGTGAAAAAATAGCACTGTTATAAACTGTATCCGCATCAATATCAAACTTATCCATCTTAAGATAGCTTCCGCAGATATCCTGTTTAACAAATATGTCATCTATACTTAATTCATGATTCAAATACTCCTTGAGTTTATAGAACTTGTTTATAAACTCACTTTCCGTCATGAATTCCTGCCTTATAATATAAGCATACTTGGTTCCTTCTGCTCTGAATAAATGTCCCTTATCCTTCCCAATCTGCATTTTATCGGCCATATGCTTAAGAATTTTATTTCCAAAATCATAGCCGTAGGTAGTATTGGTATTGCCAAATCTTTGAAGACCGACAAACATTACATAATAAGGGATTTTTTCTTTATGATAATACTCCATGGTGCTTTGAAGACGTTTATGAGTATACAATCCTGTTACAGGATCTATTACATCATCAAGGGCATAGTTAACCATGGTTCCCGCAAAATATAAAGGTGTTCCGCCATCATCACGAATAAGTACACCCTTGCAGGAAATAGTAACATATTTTCCTTCTTTATTTCTGGCTCTGTAGATCATATTATGCATCTTGATCTTACCGGCCATTAAATCCGAAATCTCCTGAATATATCGTTCCCTGTCTTCCGGAGCAATGTGCTCACTCCATACCTGTCCTGCATTACGCATTATGGTAGAAGGCAGTCCAAAATACTCTGCCGCTTCCCTTGACCATATTGAAAAATCTTCAGGCATATATCCTATATAAACATATTTACCATCTGCTGTATGGGAAAAAGCTTCGAAAATCTCCGGGAAATGTTTGGCTATCATTTCAAAATTAATAAGACTTAGATCATCTTTATTAAATTCCGGATACTCAAAATCCATTAACAAACCTCCGTCAATTCACTATTACTTCTAAAAACCCCTTCCCGTTTTTTAACTTTTTTACATACAACCCCACTATTCTAATCTTATCAACATAACGTAACTCAATCAATTAAATAACCATTTCTAAATAATTAAAACAAACTAAAATCAAAAAAATCAGTAATTCCTTTTATATTTATAATTCCCCTCATGATTATCTGTTTACAATGCTTTCCAAAGTAAATGCCATATCCTCAAGATTTTCTTTTTTGCCACCCTCTTCCCATTGAATAAAAGTATTAAGAAGGGCTCCTGCGTAGGCATAAAGCTGATAAAGAGCAATATCCTTTTCCGGAAGAATATGATTTAAAACAAACCTGTTAATTTCTTCAAACATAATGGAATGAAGCTTATGCTTT
>JAILBM010000198.1 GCA_024680925.1 Butyrivibrio sp. | reverse complement strand
TGAGCTGGTTCATTACTTTAAAGTGAAGGCTAATGCCTTTAGTGAAAGTGAAGTCAGGCAGGCAGCGGAAGAGCAGGCACGGAAAATTAGATACAATGATCCCGAAATATCCTGTGATTATTGTGGATGTAAGATAGATACTGCTCGAAATAAAGTTTGTCCACATTGTGGTGCTCCCTACGATAAGGATGATGAATGGACACAAAGATTTAATGTTAAGAATTCCTTTGTCGTTCAAAGCACCAAAGAGATAATAGCTAAAAGGGAAGAAAAGGCTCAAAAAGAGACAATACTTCTTATGAAAAAAATAAAGAAAAGGATTATATTACTTTTAGCACTCTTCTTTGGATTTATGGCTATTGGCCTTGTGCTTATGATCACAGAACCTTTTGATGAAATCAGAAAAAGCGAAGAGCTTAATGATTCAGACCGATATCATTATACTGAGGTTGATTATGAAATAAACGGTGACGGTGTTATTTATGATGATGGTAATGTCAAAATAACCGTAACAGGAATATACAACGATGAAGATACCCGTGACCGAGATGGAGTAATCTATGGTTCTGTAAAGGTTGGCTTTCGCGTAGAAAACAATCTGGATAAAAATGTACATGTGTATATGAAATGTAATTCCATAAACAAGGTCTCAGAGGACTATGAGTATATTTTTGCTTATGATGTTTATAAAAAACACAGTGATGTAACTGTTTATGAGGAAATATATTCTACGCCAAACTACATAATATCAGAAATGATATTTAGTGAGATTGATGTTTATTCCACAGATTACGAATACCATGGAAATGATACTGAAAATGTAATACTTACAACAACTGCTGATTTTGAATATCCTATGGACTTAAGCGAAGCAGAAGTGATTTATTCCAATGAAAAAGTAACCATTTATGCCCGCATGATAGAAAACTACTCTGATGAAAACAGACTTTCAATTTATGTGGAAAACAAGACTGATAAAGCTTTTATGATGGATATTACTGATTTTAAGGAAGATGGTAAAACCGTAAGTTCTTCAATTACCGGTGATTCTTACCTTCCGGCAGAATATACATATGTATCAAAAGACATATCTGTTTATGGTGAAGATTATTATGAAACAGATCTATCCGGAAAAACTGCAGAGTTTAATATATCATTTACTTGCAAAGAGGATCCTTCCTATGATTTCTCCACAGGCTATGTGAGTTTGGATTCTGTACTTAAATAACAATATTTTACATATACGTGTTGACATTAGTTTAATTGTCTGATATATTATCTATGTTTGAAAACAAAGCAGAGTATCCACTCTCACCCTGAGGCAATGGCTGTCAGGTGTTTATAATTCAAATCCTTTTAGGATAAGTGTGAATTTTAAGTGGATACCATGTGTATCCACTTTTTTATTGTAAAAAGTGCATAGTTTGTCGGAGGTACAAAACAATTAGCGAATTATTTATTAACGAACAGATCAGAGACAAAGAAGTACGTGTAATCGGAATTGATGGAGAGCAGCTCGGAGTTATGTCAATTCAGGATGCCAGAAAGGCTGCTGAGGATGCAGGTGTGGATCTTGTAAAGATTGCTCCTAATGCAAAGCCACCTGTTTGCAGAATTGTCGATTACGGTAAGTTTAAATACGAACAGCTCCGTAAGGAAAAAGAAGCTAAGAAAAAGCAGAAGACAGTAGAAATCAAGGAGATCAGACTTTCTCCAAACATAGATACCAATGATCTGAATACAAAGGTAAATGCTGCTAAGAAGTTTTTGGAAAAAGGAAACAGAGTTAAGATCACACTTCGTTTCCGTGGACGTGAGATGGCTCATATGGGTGCCAGCGTACATATCCTGACAGATTTTGCCGAGGCTTTGGCAGATGTAGCAGTGGTTGAGAAACAGCCAAAGGTTGAAGGCAGAAGTATGACAATGTTTTTAACTGAGAAACGTTGAGTATAGACGTATTGGTTAATTTAAAATATTGTAGCGAGTATTACAGCACCATATGGTGCGAATGTAAAATTAGAAGTACAGGAGGAATTTTGCAATGCAGAAAATGAAGACAAAAAGAGCTGCTGCCAAGAGATTCAAGGTAACAGGTACAGGTAAGTTAGTAAGAAATAAAGCTTATAAGCGCCACATCTTAACAAAGAAGTCAACAAAGAGAAAGAGAAACTTAAGACAGCCTGGTCTTGTTGATGCAACTCAGGTTAAGACAATGAAGAAGATTCTGCCATATTTATAATCCAAAGCCGGATATAGAATTTGAAATGGTAGATTTTATTAGGAAATATTTTAGGAGGATATAAAAATGGCACGAGTTAAAGGCGCATTAAACGCTAGAAAAAAGCACAATAGAGTATTAAAGCTTGCTAAAGGTTATAGAGGAGCAAGATCAAAGCAGTATAGAGTAGCTAAGCAGTCAGTTATGAGAGCTCTTACATCAGCATTTGCTGGTCGTAAGCAGAAGAAGAGAGATATGAGATCTCTTTGGATCACACGTATCAACGCAGCTGCAAGACTTAACGGTCTTTCATACAGCAAGATGATGCATGGTCTTAAGCTTGCTAACGTAGACATCAACAGAAAGATGCTTGCTGAGCTTGCAGTTAACGATGCTGAAGGCTTCAAGACACTTGCTGAACTTGCAAAGTCTAAGATTGCATAATTATAAATATCATGAAGAGCTTCGATTTTATCGAGGCTCTTTTTTTTATGCGAAAGTTGTGAGATAATGCATAGGTGATTTTTATATAAACTATTTTGGTCACATATAAGTAAGTTTCACCAAAGCTTTTTCAGAAACTTTAAATATATAGTTCGGAGGTAATAAATATGGCAGTTTTAGAAAATTTACAACCAAAAGAAGTGTTTGGATTTTTTGAGGAAATTTGTAACATACCTCATGGCTCCGGAAATCTTCAGCAGATAAGCGATTTTCTTGTTAAGTTTGCCAAGGACAGAAATCTTGAATATATACAGGATGATGAACTTAACGTAATTATCAAAAAGCCTGGAACAAAGGGTTATGAAGATAAGGAACCTATTATCCTGCAGGGACATATGGACATGGTTGCCGTTAAGGATCCTGGTATCGATAAAGATATGACGAGAGATGGACTTGATGTTCAAACAGATGGCAGTTTTGTATGGGCCAAGGGAACAAGCCTTGGAGGTGATGACGGAATAGCAGTAGCATATTGTCTTGCTCTTCTTGATAGTGATACAATTCCTCATCCTCCACTTGAAGTTGTTATTACAACTAATGAAGAAACAGGAATGGACGGTGCAAGAGCCATAGACCTTTCTTCCTTAAAGGGAAAGAGACTTCTTAACATGGATAATGAAGAGGAAGGAGTTCTTCTTGTAAGCTGTGCCGGAGGTGCCAGATTCCACAGTAATTTAAAGGTAGAAAGACAGGAGCTTAGCGGTACTAAGTATGAAGTAAGTATTGGTGGTCTTCTTGGAGGTCATTCCGGAGAGATGATCAAAAAAGAGCGTGGAAATGCCAATTTCCTTCTCGCAAGAGTTCTTCTTAAGGTAAAAGAAACAGTATCCATAGGTGTTATTTCAATGGAGGGCGGAGTTGCGGATAATGCTATTCCTTCACTTTCAAATGCACAGATTATCCTTCCTGAAACAGAAACAGAGGATAATCTCAAGGCAGCCCTTAATAAGGTTTGCAGTGAAATACAGGAGGAGCTGGCAGTAAAGGACCCGGGATTTAAGATTGATCTTAAATGCGAAGGAAATGCCACAGAAAAAGTACTTGATGAGACATCCTTTAAAAAGGCTATGGGACTTATTATCTCCCTTCCAAACGGTGTTCAGGCAAACAGCGCTTCTATTGAAGGACTTGTTGAGACATCCCTTAACCTTGGAATTATGCACCTTACATCAGAGGAATTGCAACTGGAATATTCCGTAAGAAGTAGTGTGGAGCAGTCCAAGGATATGCTGCTTATTAAACTTCGTACCATCACCGAGGCATTTGGCGGATATCACAGCACCAACAGCTCATATCCCGGATGGGCATATAAAGAGGATTCAGCATTAAGAAAGCACATGGTTGAAGTATATAAAGAGCTTAATGGTGAGGAACCGAAGGTTGTAGCCATTCATGCCGGAGTTGAATGCGGACTCTTCAGTGAAAAGATAGAGGGCCTTGATTGTGTATCAATCGGACCTGACATGGAAGCTATTCATTCCACAGGAGAGCGCCTGTCTGTGGCATCAACAGCCAAGACCTGGGAATTTGTAAAGGCAATATTAAAATAAGCTTTTTTTAAAAGCTATTACTTATGTTAAGTGCTTAAGTAATTTCTTTATGATATTAATTCAGAACAAAAGAAATTATATAAAAATGAAATGAGTCCGGAAACTAAAATTTAGCCGGACTCATTTTTTATACTCTTTTGTATTGATTATTTTGGTCAAAAAGGTTACTATCTTACTTTGTGACATTTGTGGGAATAATGATTTTAAGAAAATTATCCAAATTATTATATTTTATTTTGTTAAATATTTTAGAGCTTTTTTATATCTTTTTACCCTCCGGGATGTTACAATGGAAACTGAAAATAGAACGATAGTTTCTTGTACTAAATAGAATGAAAGGGAAAAAAATGGACGAAAATCAGCGTAAAATTTTGGAAACTGTAATAGTTGAATTCAATAATAAAGGTATGAAGTTTACCATGGATGACGTTGCCAAGGATCTTCATATGAGTAAGAAGACTATTTATAAGGAATTCGGAGACAAGGAAGATCTCTTTAATAAAATGGTAGATTATTGTTTCTCTTCTATCAAAGAAAAAGAGGCAGAAATATTGTCAGATCCAAATCTTACCACTGTTGAGAGAATATCAAAGCTTTTAATCTGTCTTCCTGATAATTATCAGCATATTGATTTTCGTAAGATATATCAGGTAAAGGACAAATATCCTCATATCTATGCGAGAGTAGCCCAGAGACTTGAAAATGACTGGGAAGACACAATAGCTCTTCTTCAACAAGGCATGGATGAAGGTGTTATTAAGAAAATGCCTATACCTGTTATCAAGCTTGTAGTAGAGGCTTCAATTGAAAAGTTCCTCACTTCCGAAGTACTTATTGAAACAGGAACTAACTATGAAGAAGCACTTGATATTATGATCGAGATGCTTATGAATGGTATTGCAGTTGATAAATAAAAAAATATAGTTACACGGAGTATATAATGATTCTTTTTCATAAAAATGCTTTTTTGTTACAAACTCAAAATACATCCTATTTATTTCATGTATTGCCATCAGGACATTTGGAGCATTTATACTATGGTCATTCATTAACGGGAAGCAAAACCTATAAAAGACTTACAAGCCATGACAGAAACTGGATTACAGCCAAGGCTATTGAAGTGATGGATGCCAATATCAAGGCTTTGTCTCCAAATCATTTTTTCCAGGGTGGAAATATGATTACCTATTCTGATGAAACAGATCCATTATGTCTTGAGAACAGAATGCTGGAGATGTCTTCCTTTGGTAAGGGAGATATAAGAGAACCCTTTGTGGAGATTACTTATCCTGATGGCTCTGCCACCTGTGATTTTCTCTATGACAGCTATGTTATTAAAGATGAAATTGAACCACTAAATACCCTTCCCTCAGCTTATGATGATACAGGAATAAGTGCCACAGACCATGCGCAGCAGCTTATTGTTAATTTGCTTGATAAGCAAAGAGGGACTGTACTTGAACTTATATACAGTGTATTTCCTGATTGTGATGCTATAGTAAAGAGCTCCAGACTTACCTTTAAAGGAGTTGAAGGTCAGGGCGAGGATGCTTCCATCACAGTTGAAAGACTTATGAGCAATCAGATAGATTTTTATCGTACAGGTCTTGATATGACGTCTTTCCATGGCAGATGGGCTGATGAGATGCACAAGACTGTAAGCAATTGCAGAGGCGGCAAGGTAGTTAATGAAGAGCTGGCGGCAGGAGAGTCAGGAAGCAGATCCAATCCTTTTGTTATGATCAGTGACAGTACAACTACTCAAGACAATGGTAATTGCTATGGCTTTAATCTTATCTACAGTGGCAATCACTATGAGGCACTTTCCTGTAATTATGTTGATATCAGCAGATTTGTATCGGGTATACAGCCAACAGGCTTTGCCTGGAAGCTGAAAAAAGGTGAAAGCCTTGAATCACCTCAATCTGTTATGACCTTTTCACGTAATGGCTTTAACGGAATGAGTCATCATATGCATGATTTTGTCAGAAAGCATATTGTGAGAGGTAAGTGGAGAGATAAGGAAAGACCTACCCTGATCAACAGCTGGGAGGCTTCTTACTTTAATATAACCCAGGCGAGTCTTTTAAGTCTTGCAAAGGCTGCAAAGCAATGTGGTATTGAGCTTTTTGTAATGGATGACGGCTGGTTTGGACACAGAAATGATGATAAGAGCTCTTTAGGAGACTGGACAGTTAATTCCAAGAAGCTGCCTAATGGAATCGCAGGACTGGCTGAAAAGATAAATGATCTTGGAATGATGTTCGGTATCTGGGTTGAGCCTGAAATGGTCAACGAAGACAGTGATCTTTACAGAGCACACCCTGACTGGGCTGTAAAGGTACCCGGCATGCCTCATTCCAAGGGCAGAAATCAGATGAATCTGGACCTTACAAGGAAAGAGGTGCAGGATTATGTTATTGATTCCATGAGCAAGGTCTTTGGAAGCGGACATATTTCCTATGTGAAGTGGGATATGAACCGTATTTTTTCAGACAGGTTTTCAGTAGCCCTTCCTGCAGATAAGCAATCTGAGTTTATGCACAGATATTACATCGGCCTATACAGAATCATGGGAGAACTTACAGAGAGATTTCCTGATATCCTCTTTGAGGGGTGCTCGGCAGGTGGTAACAGATTTGATCTGGGAATACTCAGTTACTTCCCACAGATTTGGGGAAGTGATGATACTGACCCTGTTTGCAGAGAGTCAATTCAGCATGGCTACAGCTACGGATATCCTGTAAATACCATCGGAGCGCACGTATCAGCAAGTCCAAATCATCAGACACTGAACGTTTCCAATATAGATACCAGATTCATAGTGGCTTGTTTTGGCTGCCTTGGATATGAATTGAACCTCTGTGATTTGTCAGATAAGGAAAAAAATGACATTAAAGAGCAGGTAGAGTTCTATAAAAAGTGGAGACAGGTTCTGCAGTTTGGTGATTATTACAGGCTGGAGGACGGCAGATGTATCGTAGTTAGCAAGGATTCCAAGAAGGCTGTGGAAATGGTTCTTCAAAAAGACAGCTGGCCTAACAGAGATTCAATGCTTTTAAAGACAGAGGGACTTGATAATGATACGATTTATCATATGACCAATTTTGTTAATAAGTTATCCGTTAAGGATTTTGGAAGCCTTATAAATACCATGACTCCTGTTCATGTTAAGGAGAATAGTATGCTTCAGAAGCTGGCTGACAGATTTGTTAATATGTCGGGAGAAAAAGAAGACATTACTGCCACAGGAGGAATACTTAACGAATCCGGAGTCTTTGTAAAATCCGGATATGGCGGAACAGGCTATAACGGAGATACAAGAATAATGCGTACAAATGATGCAAGGCTTTATACCTTTGAAGCTATGGATGAACTGTACAAGATTTAATAAAAAATATTTTTGAAATCAAAAGAAAAGGCAGTGGACATTTAAAAATAAATGTTCATTGCCTTTTATTACTTTACCGTTGAATGTGCATCACTATACTGTTGGATGTGTATCACTTTGTTGTCGAATACATATCACTGATTCAGATTAAGGTTTTCAATCTGTGAAGCCATGGTGTTACCAAGCTTTGAACTTTTAAGTCCGGTGCTTTCTCCTTCAATATGCTCTCGAACCTGTTCTTTTGTATATTCTACCTCATTCCAGAAATCTCTTGCAGATAAACGCATGGAGCTTCCAAGAATAATAACCTGCTCTATGGCATCACTTGTAGCAACA
>JAILBM010000185.1 GCA_024680925.1 Butyrivibrio sp. | reverse complement strand
AAAGCCAAAAACAAAGGCTTTTGCAATTTATAATAATTTGTTTATTTATTTTTAACTGAAATACTAATTACTGAATAAGGAACTCACACTTTATATAGCCGGTCTTGGAATTATATTCGACCTTAGCCCATCCGTTGGCATACTGCTCAACAACGTTTACAAATGAGCCTTTATAAATTGTAGCAAGTATCTCTGCTTCTGTACTTTCTGATTTTCTGAGTCTGACAGTCTCAGAAACCTGCATTTTTCCGGTCTTACTGGAAACTGTTGTGGTAGAAGTACTTTCTGTCTCAGTGGTCTCTTCTGTCTCAGTGTTTTCGGTAGCAGCTTCCTCTTCTTCAGTTTCCTCTGCAGCAACCTCTGTAGTAGTCTCGCCTACAACCTCAAAGAATTCTGTCTTTACGTATGCTTCACCGCCGTTGTATTCAATACGGCTCCATCCGTTGGCAAGGCTCTCAAGCTCTATAAACTGTTCATCTATGGAAGTTTTTCCAAGAATATCTGCAGTTGTACTATCAGAGCTTCTGATATTAACTACTTCTATAGCCTTAAGCGTTCTTGTGGTAACGGTCTGAATTTCCTCAGTAGTCTCCTGTGCTGCTTCTGAAGTTTCATCCTCTGAGCTTTCATCAGAAGCATCCTCTGATGAATCTGCTGTTTCTGATGATTCCTCTGAGGTATCTGTTCCTGCTGCAAGTGTCTCACCAACAGAAACCTCTACACTTGATTTAAGTTCAGATAACAATGCTGCAAGATCAGCATCATTTGAAATCATATCATTATATTCTGCAGCAACCTTATTATTAAGATCCACAACATCATCCTGTAGGGATATTGCCATAATATATTCCATTACATTATCTTCAACAACATCTCCGTTTATATAAAGACTTCCATTTTCATCTGTACATACATACATGGTCTCCATACCTGGAATTGCATTTTCATAATCCTTAAGCTTAACTTCTGTATATGCATAAACAACATAGCTTCCATCAACAGGACCCGGTTTTGTATAAACATCTACAGTAGTATATCCTTCTATATAAGCAGACACTTCCTGAATCTTAAGCTTTGTAGTTTCATCAAGTCCCTGATAAATTGAAGCAATTGTATCAACATCGCCTTCTGCATCAGCCTGATAATATTTTGTAATAAGCTCATTAACATCAGCATATGCATTCAGTTCAAGATCTGACTCAGGGACTTCGTAAGCAGATGAAGCAGCTGCAGCTGAAAGATCCTGAACAGACTGGGTTTCTTCAGTAACCTTTTTGTTGGCGCTAAGGGCGATTCCGATTGTAATAATAACTGCAACCACCAAAACCAAAGGCATTACCAGCTTTTTATTGTCTACTATAAATTCCAGGATATTATTTTTTTCATTTCTAAATTGATTAGGATCATTTTTCCTTTTCTTTGCCATAAAAGATACTTCCTTAAACTCTATCTATATTTGGTTCATAAAAACCATGCTAAATGCACCCGACAGGAATCGAACCTGCATTAAAGGCGTCGGAGGCCTCCGTTCTATCCATTAGACTACGGGTGCAACAATCGAGTGCCTTTATTATCGCTCAAAATTGTTACGATTTTATTAAGCACTCGAATATTCTACCAAAAATATATGTTTATGTCCACATTCAATTAGCTCAAAGCCATACAAAGCCTACCTTTGTTTCTATTATAATAATAAACATTATCGGAAAGATAGTCCTCCTGGGCGACATTTTCAGCATTAACCTGCTCAACCATATATTTAAGCTGCATAATCTGATCAGGGTCATAATCATTTCCTGAAGACAGAATGATAGTCTCATGTATTGAAGATGGAAGAATATACAGATCCGAATCAAGCCTGTCTGCTATATTCTGTAACACATCGTCATACAAAAGAGTTGTTGCTCCAAATAAATTATTCTTATTTGTAAGCACCAGCATATTAAGATCCTCCGGAAGTTCCTCCTGCTCTATACCTGTCATTTCAGATACTGTATCCGCAAGGGTATTTAACTTCACCGGGTTAAGTCTTCCGGCATTTTTAAAGGAATCATTATAAAGCCTTTCCTCATCAACACCCCAGGCTTCCATATGCTCATTTTTGACCATTATAAGACCATTGCCAATGTTCTCATCCTTTACCTCACAATAATAGACCACTGCCAGGTCCTCAATAACTCTATGAGGCAATTTTGCCAGCATTTCCTTATTTCTTGAGTAATTTATAAGCTTGGGAAGTATCTTAACACATACCTTTTCATAGTCGGTATAAAATGATACATCAATATTTCTATTGCATCTGCTCTCCCTGTAAATAAGATTAAGCTGCTCCATTATATCTTCTATAGATCTTCCTCTTTTATACTGCTCAAACATTTCATCAAGATACATAGACGGAGAACAGTTTACTCCCGGTTCAGATACCATAAGTCCATGGTATACTTTACCATTATTCTTACCAACCTCTTTGATCTCAACGTTTGCCTTATCGCCTACTATAGTCTGCATATTATCTCGTACAATTTCCATAAAATTATTTAAATCCATATAAATATTAAAACTCCTTACTTAAATATAATTAAAAAATAAATGATACCGTGAACCCTGAACCGGGCAAAAGATACGTTTTTTGAACGCAAAAAAGGCAACAAAGATAGAAAACTATCCTTATTGCCTTACAAGAATCTAATAAAATGATATGCCTTAAAGATTAAGCACGGCTTGTATATTCGCCTGTTCTTGTATCAATCTTAATCTTCTCACCCTGCTCGATGAACAGAGGAACCATAACCTGAGCACCTGTCTCAACGATAGCAGGCTTTGTAGCACCTGTAGCTGTATCGCCCTTGAAACCAGGCTCTGTCTCTGTAATAACAAGCTCTACTGAAATAGGAGGCTCAACAGCAAATACACTGCCGTTATAAGACATAACCTTAACCATCTCCTCTTCCTTAACGAACTTCATAGAATCGCCAAGAACATCAGGAGCAATAGCAATCTGCTCATATGTCTCTGTATCCATAAAGTTGTAAAGCTCACCGTCATTATAAAGATACTGCATATCTTTTCTATCAATACGTGCAGCCGGGAACTTCTCTGTTGGTCTGAAAGTTGTCTCCTTTACACCACCATTGATAATGTCCTTCAGCTTTGTTCTAACGAAAGCAGCGCCCTTACCAGGCTTAACATGCTGGAATTCGATAATCTGGCATACATTGCCATCAATTTCAATAGTCATACCATTTCTGAAATCACTTGCAGAAATCATAAAAAATCCTCCAAATTAAATTTACATCAAACAACTCATTTAGTTTATACTAAAAAATATATTTTTTCAACCTTTTTTTATCATCTATTGACAATCCATTCAATTGCCTCAGTATATCCCAAAAGACCGTGTCCATAAATCTGTTTATCGCAGGCAGGCGCAGTTACTGAGGTTTTGCGGAATTCTTCCCTTGATTGGATATCTGAAATATGAATTTCAACTTTAGGAATTTTTTCTATACTTTTAAGAGCATCATGAATAGCATAGCTATAATGAGTATAAGCACCGGGATTTATTACTATACCGTCTGTTCCGTCAGAATAAGCCTCCTGAATTCTGTCAATTATGGCTCCTTCATGATTAGACTGCCAGACTTCCGTCTCTATTCCCAGCTCCTTTCCCTTTTCAGTGATCATGTTTACCAGATAATCATAGTCCTGATTTCCGTATACCGCCTTTTCTCTTATACCTAGAAAATTAAGGTTCGGACCGTTTATAACCAGTATCTTCATATTTTTCCCCTTTATGATTTATTATAATCCAAGCTTTCCAATTATTTCTTCTGCAATCTGAGAAGGTGTTTTATTATCGGTATCCACGCATATATTTGCGGCATCTGTATAAAACTCATCTCGCTCTAGCTGCATACTTTTTATTTTGCCAAGAACGTCACTGCATTTCAAAAGCGGCCTTGAATCATCATCCTTTATTCTGTCATAAACAGTTTCCGGAGTAGCTTTTAAATATACCACATCTCCAAACTGTCTCAGAAACCTTCTGTTCTCACTTCTTATAGGAAGCCCGCCTCCCACAGAGAGAACTGTTCTTGGACCTGTGGAAGAGCTTAGATTTCTCACAAGACTTGTTTCCATATCTCTAAAGGCATTTTCACCTTCATCTTCAAAAATATCATTTATGCTTCTGCCCTGCATAGATACGATCATAGCATCGGTATCAAGGCATTTGGCAGAAAGTCTTTGGGAAAGCTCTTTGGAAACAGTGCTTTTACCGCAGCCCATATATCCCACAAGAACTACATTTTTGTCGCTCTGCATATTTTTAACAAGGGCATCATAAACTTTATCAGCCTGCTCTTTGGTTATATGAACATTATTCCACAGTTCAAAAGCATCAATTCCCTGATATAACAGCATTGACAGTCCGTTAAAGGTCCTGGCACCTGCCTTTGCAGAAAGCTTCATAAATTTGGTCTGTAAAGGTCTGTAAATTATATCGAATCCTGTATCTATAAGCTTATAAAACTCTTCATCTTCAATTACAGTATCTTCAATATTCGGAAAAAGACCCACAGAAGTACACTGTATACACAAATATTTCTGATTACCATCTAGCTTTCCGTAATCAGTAACAGGCATGGCAATGACCCTTTCACAGTTAAGAGCCTTATTAACCTCTTCTGCTATGGCACAGGCTTTTTCAACAGTTCTGTTAAGTACATAAACTTTTTTTGCTCCCTTAGAAGCGCACAAAAAAGCCACCGACCTGGCAGCACCGCCTGCACCCAGAATAATTACGGATCTACCTTCTATCTCAACCCCGTCTTCCTTCATGGCACGATATAAGCCTGTCATATCCGTATTATAGCCTTTATATCCCTTTCCGTCAGGAGTTTGCACCAAAGTATTAACAGCGCCTATTTTAGCTGCCAGCTCATCAATTTCTGCCAAAGAATCCAAAACATCACTTTTATAAGGAACCGTAACATTAAGTCCCAGAATATTAAGGGCTCTGGCTCCCTTTACAGCATCCCCGACATTCTCTTTTAAAACCTCAAAAGGAACATATACAAGATTTATACCTGTCATCTCTGCCAGCATATTATGTATAAGCGGGCTCATGGTATGCTTTACGGGATTACCTATAAGTCCGCAGGTGTAGGTATTTCCATCTGTGTTATTCATCATATTTCTCCTCATCAAAGGGGCAGATTATTTCCATGCTTTTTTTCATAAAATCCGTAGAAAAAAAGAACTATCCATTCCAAACGCCTCTTTAGAATAATCTGTATCTCTTCTTTTTTGTCAATCTGCTTAACAAGATAGGACTTAATGCCACTTCTCTTGGCTCCCCAGACATCTGTAAATAACTGATCTCCCACAAAAAAGGTGGTCCCGGTATCGGTTCCCATCATCTCCATGGCTTTTAAATAACCCTTTGTGGAAGGTTTGTTAGCCTTGTAGATATACATAGCCCCCACCTTGTCATTAAAGCTCTTAACTCTGGGTTCCTTGTTATTTGACAGAAGAACTGCCTTAAATCCTATTTTTCTAAGTCTTTCAAAATGCGCAATCGCTCTTTCATCAGCAGGAGCACCGTGAGGCACCAAAGTATTATCCACATCATAAATAATACCTCTGTAACCCATTTCATATAATTTTTCATAAGGAACCGCATAGGCTGAAGAAGCGTATGCATCCGGATATAGATAATGCTTCATAAGTACTCCCCACTTACCTTTAAATAAAACTATCTAGAATTATACTATATCAAAACAAAAAAAACGAGCAGGCTAATTTAACCTACTCGTAAAAAAATCATGTTAAATTTACTTTCTAAGTACCATTCCTTCATCACCGTTGTAAATTATATTTCCCATGCTATCAGATGTATTATCAATATTCTGACCCGTCTGACTGCTTCCTACAAAATACTGATACTGATGAAGTACAGAATCTTTTTGCATTGCTGAAATAGCTTTTTTCATGTCGTCGGTGGCAATATTAAAATTACCGCCAAATCCTATAAGTGAACTGTCTTTTGTATTAAAGGAAATGCTCATCTCCTCGATAGGAGTAGCTTTTCTTTCTATTTTAGCATCTGCCGCAGCTTCCTTTTGAGGAGCATTTTCTGTGATTTCCTGCTGTGGCTGATAAGTAATTCCCTGATTTTTGCCGCTCTCCTGGACTTTTGGAATACGAACACTACCATATTCCTGCACATATCCTGTATTCATCTGGCTACCTAACTTTTCCAACGCCATGTGCAAGTCCTCCTTTCAGTTTTAATCCCACCAACTCTTTTTCACACCATACATATCGGCATAAAAAAATATTTCTTTAGATTAATCTTAACAAGAATTTGATTGTATGCTATTAGATTTTTCTGAAAGGTATATTAAATTTCTATAAATTTATTACAATATTTCGTTTACTCTCTGCTAAAGGTATATAAGATGAGTCAGAATATTATTTTCTTATACCTGCTGCAGTCAAAAGCTCTTTGGTATATTCCTCTTTAGGATATCTGTAAAGTTTATCCGTTTCTTCCATCTCAACCATACGTCCTTCCTTCATAATCATTACCCGGTCGCACATATGATAAACAACTCTAAGATCATGAGATATAAAAATAATTGATATACCAAGATTTTTGTGCAGCTGCTCTAAAAGCTCCATAATCTGAGCCTGTATTGTAACATCCAAAGCAGATACAGGTTCGTCAGCTATTAAAAGCTTAGGGGATTTCATAAGAGCCATACCTATACATACACGCTGTCTCTGGCCTCCGGAAAGCTGTGAAGGATATCTGTTTATGAACTCCGGTGGAAGCTCTACCCTGTCCATGATTTCCTTTACCCTTTCAAGTCTTTCTTCCCTGGTCCATTTACGGTTTTTATCCACCTTAAGAGGCTCTTCCATAAGCCAGCCAATAGTCTTGGCAGGATTTAATGAACTGTATGGATCCTGGAAGACCATCTGAGGCTCACCGTATTTTTGATAAATTGTTCCGGTATAATCCTTATTTATGCCCACTATAGTTCTGGCAAGGGTTGACTTACCACAGCCGGACTCTCCCGCTATGCCAAGAACCTCTCCCTCTTTCATGTCAAAAGAGACATCAAAAAGAGCCTGCTTTTTGCCTGACTTTTCAAAAAGCTTTTTCTTACGGTTTTTATAATATACATTTAAATCAGATACACTAAGTACCACGTTCTGATCCATACTCAACGGTCCTTTTCAAATAATCTAATCATTTACATAAATATATATCCGGTATAATTTCCTGTTATCTTCGGTTTTTATGAAAGATCTATTTTGGGAATAGCTGCAATCAAAGCCTTGGTATAATCCTCTTTAGGATTGTTAAAGACTTCTTCTGAGGTTCCTGTTTCAACTATATTGCCATTTTGCATAACTATTACCTTGCTGCAAAGGGCAGAAACAAGGCTAAGATCATGGGAAATAAAAATAATCGAGGTTCCCTTTTCTCTGTTGATCTTGCGAAGAAGCTCCACAATCTGTGCCTGCACTGTAACATCAAGAGCCGTTGTTGGCTCATCGGCAATAAGTATCTGAGGATTACCTATCATGGCAGCTGCAATCATTACCCTCTGCCTCATTCCTCCTGAAAGTTCATGGGGATACATATTATATACAGCTTCGGGATCTCTAAGTTCCACAGCCCGCAGCATTTCTATTGCACGCTTTTTTCTGTCTTCTTTATTAACCTCAGGATGATGTATTCTGAGAGGTTCCTCCACCTGCCAGCCGATTCTTTTTACAGGATTAAGGCTTGTCATAGGCTCCTGAAATATCATGGATATCTCATCTCCCTGAAACTCTCTCAAAAGCTTTCTGTCACAACTAAGCAAATCCACATCCTCAAAATAAATGGTTCCGGTTTTAGTAAGAGACTTTCGGTTAAGAAGTCCCGCAATAGCAAGGGCGCTCATGCTTTTGCCTGAGCCGGATTCTCCCACTATACCTACAATCTCTCCCTCTGAAAGCTTTAGATCAAAATCATTAACAGCAACAAAAGGTTCCTGGGAATCATGAAATTCTATATGAAGGTCTGTCACCTCTAAGATAGTATTCATTAACAATCTCCATAAATAAAAACAAATAATAAACAGCTTTTTTAAATATTAGCCTTACCTATACCTTCTCCAAGGAAGGAAAAGCCCAGCACAATAAGTACAATTACAACTCCCGGGCAAAGTACATAAGTCGGATCGGTAAAAAGATATGTCTGAGCGTTGGAAAGCATATTTCCAAGGCTTGCATAAGGAGGCTGGGATCCTATTCCCAAATAGCTAAGGCCTGCTTCTGCAAGTACTGCATTGTTAAAACCTATCATTATGGATGAAAGCATTGTGCTTTTTGTGTTTGGCATAATATGAACGAAAATTATCCTAAGGTCCGAAGCACCCTGAAGACGGGCACATTCTACGTAGTCCATATTTTTACATCTAAGAACTTCGCTTCGGACAATTCTGGCAAAGCTTGGAATAAAAGCAATTCCCAGGGCTATGATAACCTGATAGGTTCCTGAATTTACAAGACTTACAAAAACAAGGGCAAGAAGAATACTTGGAAAAGCAAAAAGAGCATCTATAATTCTCATAAGTACTTCATCCATCATTCCGCCGTAGTAACCTGTAAATGCACCTATGATGGTTCCAATGCCTGCTCCTATAGCCACAGTTCCCGTAGCTATGATTATGGTTATTCTGCTTCCGTACATAACCCTGCTGAAAACATCTCTTCCCATGTTATCGGTTCCCATAATATGCTTTAAAGATATGCCCTGAAGCTTTGAGGAAGCATCCATTTTGGTAGGGTCATAAGGCATCCAGAAAAGTCCTACTATGACCATCAGAAAAAATATACCTGTTATAACAGTTCCTGCCAGCATATCCGGATTATTTTTATATAATTTTTTGATGACTTCAATGTTAAAAAATCTTTTTTTCATAAAATCACTCTTCAATTCTTGGATCTACTATTCTGTATATTATATCCACTGCAAGGTTGGCAACGATTACTATAACAGCGATCATCATGATAATCGCCTCCACTACAGGATAATCTCTGTTGCTAATGGAAGTCATAAGGATACGGCTTATACCCGGTATTCCAAAAACCTGTTCAATTACAATAGAACCTGCAACCATATCTGCCAGGGCCATGCCCATAAAGGTAATAACAGGAATCATGGCATTTTTGAGAACGTGCTTATAAAGAACTCCGTTAGTGGAATTGCCTCTGCTATAGGCTGTTCTGGTATAGTCCTTGACTGCCTCATCTATTACAGAGCTTCTAAGAAGCTTTATGCACATGGAAGCCTTGGGCAGCGCAATTGCTATGGCAGGAAAAATAAGGTAGTGAATAAATTCACCCATATCTTTTTTGTAGGAAACAAAGCCTCCGGGAGTAAATAACTTGAATATCATTCCAAAAACAAGACTTAAAAGTATACCTGAGAAAAATGGCGGAATAGCCATGATTATCTGATTGGCAACAACTATTCCCCTGTCAATGATACTCCCTGCATGTTTGGCAGTATAAATTCCGATTGGAAGCGACAATAAAACCATCAGGGTAAAAGACATAAGAGCAAGGGTTACTGTGATAGGTATCTTATCGGCAAGAATCTCAGATACCGGCATGGAATATGTATAAGAAGTTCCCATATCCCCTTTTAACATAGAAAGTGCCCAATCTCTGTATCTTACAAGTAAAGGCTCATTTAATCCCATCTGCTCTCTCATCTGTTCTATAAGCTCAGGGGTAGCCTCAGTTCCAAGGCGCCTTGTGACGGGATCGCCCGGAATAATGTTAAAAGAAAGGAATACACATAGAGATACTACTATCAATGTAAGTGCCATCATCAGGACTTTTTTGACTATATATCTCATATCTGTATTCCTCGCAATTTAACCTGGCATAAAGCCATTTTATTTTATATGCAGTATAGGTTCAAATACCTGTTATTCTGCAAGTTTAATCTTAGAAACATCCTGAATATACAATGGGTAGAATGTATATCCGGTATATTTTTTGTTTAATGCAACAAACTCAGGAAGATCCTGAATATAAACACTTGCTGCCTCTTCTGAAAGAACTCTTAAGCATTCCTTATAGGCTGCTGTCTTAAGCTCATCATCTGTATAAGCTACCGCCTCATCAAAATACTTATCAAACTCATCACTCTTATAGTTTACAAAGTTCTTTTTGGCATCTGATCTGTATCTTGAAAGAAGTGCATATCCTGTAAGAGTTGACGCATCAACACCTACTACAGTAGATTCATAATTTCTTCCCTGATATACATCACTAAGCCATGTATTCCACTCAACCTGCTGAATCTCTGCTGTAACACCGATATTCTTAAGCTCTTCAACTATAACCTGTGCTGTATCAACATGCTGTGTATAGTTAGATGGAACTGTGATGGTAAATGTAAATCCATCAGGATATCCTGCTTCTGTAAGAAGCTCTTTAGCTTTATCAATATCAGTATTGTATGTGTCATTCAAAGACGCATCATAGAATTTACCAAATGAAGGGAATACAGCACTTCCAATCTCTGTACCCATACCATCTGAAACAAAATCCATAATCTCCTGTGGATCAATTGCATAGCAAAGAGCCTGACGAACTCTTACATCATTAAATGGCTCAACATCATTGTTAAGGTAAAGAGCCTGAACCAGATTCATAGTTCCTTCATAAATCTCAAAATTATCAGAAAGCTGTGAAATCTGTGTAGTTGTAAGTCTTGCACACATATCGATGGAGCCTGACTCAAGATCCATAACGATAGCATCTGCATTGGCTTCTACCTTGAATGTTACATCCTTAATGTAAGCAGCTTCACCCCAGTATCCATCATATCTTGTCATCACAATATTTTCCTGTGGTGAACGTGATACATACATATAAGGGCCTGTTCCGATTGGATTTGTATCAGGGTTTTCATTGGAAGCCGGAATAATTTCAACTTCAAAGTATGCCAAAAACTCAGTGTTTGGCTCCTTTAATACTACTTCAACATGGCTGTCATCAAGAATATTGACACTGTCAATATTAGAAAAAGCCGATATTAATGGCTCACTTCCATCTGTACCGGCATTACGATCAATAGAATACTTGACATCTTCTACTGTTACAAGTGAACCGTCATGGAAAGTAATACCATCCCTCAAAGTAAATGTGTAAACAGAACCATCCTCTGAAATTGTGTAATCACTGGCTACAGCAGGTATCATATTACCATTCTCATCAGGTTTAACCAATCCCTCAAAAAGGTTAAACAGTACCTCTCTGGTTCCTGCCCCTTCAGCATTGTGTGGGTCAAGTCCGCTAATGTCCTGAGGAATACCAATGGTAATCTCTGAAGAATCATCCGCTTTAGTACTCTCCTCGGTATTTTGAGCTACATCCGTGCTGTTATCAGCGCTAACGTTCTCTGCCGCAGTTGTTGTCTGTGCGGATTCCTCTGCCTTGTCGCCTGAGCATCCTGCCAGTGCAACAGTCAGTGTTGATAACACAACCGCCAGAGCGAGGCTCCTTTTCTTACCTAAACTCTTTTTCATCATGTTACAATCCTTCCTTTATTTAATTTTTTCTTCTCCTCACTTGTATCAAAGAATACAAGTTTGTTACCCATATAAATATAAAGGCAGATTAACCAAAAGTCAATCTGCCACTGATTCTAATTATATAGTTCTGCGCATATTTTAATAATAATTCGCAATTTTATACAAAAGATATTACATTTCTTTTTGTAAAACACTCTTAAGCTCATCCATAAAAGTATTCACATCCTTAAACTCACGATAAACCGATGCAAATCTTACATAAGCTACCGGATCCATATTTTTAATCTTGTCCATTACAAGCTCTCCGATAATACGGCTTGGAATTTCCTTCTGCTCAAGATTAAAAATTTCCACTTCCACAGAATCCACCAAAGCTGTTATCTGCTCTGCACTGACAGGTCTCTTATGACATGCTCTAAGGACACCTGCCTCAATCTTGGCTCTGTTATAGGGTTCTCTGACATTATCCTTTTTGATAACTATAAGAGGAATGGTTTCTACCTTTTCATAAGTGGTAAAACGCTTACCACAAGAATCGCATACACGTCTTCTTCTGATGGATGTATTATCATCCGCCGGTCTTGAATCAATAACTCTTGTATCATCCCTATTGCAAAAAGGACACTTCATGTCATCTCCTTCTCTGTCGTGAAATCGTCAATTTATTAATAAATGTACATTGACTTCAGACACACCATTTAGTATTGTAATTGTCGCACTACACTAACTATTGTAGCATTTGCTTTAAATTATTTCTACTATTTTTCGTTAATATTTTGAATTTTATGACAATTCAATACCATATCTGACAGCTTCATCAAGTATCCATTTTTCTAAACTTTCCATGCCCTCTCCGGTTTTAGCGGAAACAGGGAAAACCTTTACTCCCGGATTAAGTCTTTCAACAGCCTCGCTGCACTTATTCATATCAAAGGTGAAATAGCTTAATGTATCATATTTAGTGATAATAAGAGCATCCACCCTGGAAAACATAAGAGGATATTTAAGAGGCTTATCATCACCTTCCGGAACGGATAAAATCATAATATTCTTCTGAGCACCGGTATCATACTCGGCAGGACAGATCAGATTACCTACATTTTCAAGGAAAGCTATACTTCCGGGCTTGACCTCCATAGCTTCCATTCCGCGTCTTGTCATACCTGCATCCATATGGCACATTCCATCTGTATGTACCTGTATGCTCTGAGCTCCGAGAGCTTCTATTTTCTCAGCATCTACAGCAGAAGCAATGTCTGCCTCCAGAACCGCAACATTTACCCTATCTTTAATATCAGTGATGATTTTAGATAAAAGTGTAGTCTTTCCTGAGCCCGGAGAACTCATAAGGTTAAATAAAAAAATATTTTTGGCCTTAAGATCCTCTCTTAAAGCATCCGCGTCTCTGTCATTTGATTCTGTAACACTTTTATTTAATTCAATAACCTTCATATCATGCTCTCCATTCCTTAATCTGATTCTTTAACCAACTTATCCAGGCATCAAATCCTTCACCTGTAAGTGCTGATACAGGTAAAACCTTCATATCCGGATTAAGCTCCTTAACACGCTCTTTAAGGGCATCCATATCAAAATCAAATACAGGCAGAGTATCAATCTTATTTATGAGTAACAGATCACTTACTGAAAACATAAGCGGATATTTAAGAGGCTTGTCGTCTCCCTCAGGAACCGAAAGAATCATAACCTTTTTGGCAGCACCAACATCAAATTCTGCCGGACATACAAGATTTCCAACATTCTCAAGAAATACAACATCCACGTCATCCATGGCAAGAGCGTCTATTCCCTGCTCAGTCATATATGCATCCATATGGCAGGAGCCTCCTGTATGGATCTGAATAACCCTGGCTCCGGTTTCTGCGATGGTTCTGGCATCAACATCAGAATCAACATCAGCCTCCATAACACCAATGCGATATTCATCCTTTATTGCATTTATGGTTCTTGTAAGAAATGTTGTCTTACCGGCTCCCGGTGAAGCCATAAGATTAACGAGAAATACATTTTTTGCCTTAAGTTTTTCTCTCACAGAAGCTGCAGCAGAATCGTTATCTTCTATAATCTGCTGTTTAACTTCCAAAACCTCTATTTTGTCCATTTTGCATATCCTTTCATAACTATTTTTAATAAAAAGAGCACTTACATTTATATGCAAGTGCTCCAAGGTAGCTTAAGAATAAGTTAGTAATTACTTTCTCTGTAAGAAATCAGGTATCTTAAGAGGCTTAGGTTCAATAGTACTCTTAACCTCAGCAGGTCTGTTAATACCTGTAATAGGCTTTAAGTTACTAACCTTAGCTGCCGTAGCCTGAGCTGCAGCCATAGCTGCTGACTCATCAGCCATAGGCTGAGCGCCGACAGGTCTCTGATTTATTGTATTCAAACTGCTCATGCCTGCAACTGCACTCTGATAAGGTGTAGCAGCTGGTCTTACAGGCTGTGCAAACTGTGATACAGCTCCCTGAACAGTAGCCTGAGCCTGAACCGGCTGTGGCTTACTCTGAACGGAAGTGTTAACTTCATCCACAATACCTGTAGCAATAACAGTTATATTACATGAATCTGTCATAGTCTCATCATACATAGCACCAAATATGATATTTACATCATCTCCGGCAAGCTGCTGTACATATCCTGCAGCATCTGAAGCATCTGCAAGAGTAATATCACCGGAAATGTTGATAATAACATTTGTAGCACCTGTAATCTCAGTTTCAAGAAGAGGACTTTCTACAGCCATACGAACTGCTTCGGCTGCCTTATCATCACCCTTACCTGAACCAAGTCCGATGTGTGCTATGCCCTTATCCTTCATGACTGTCTGCACATCAGCAAAGTCAAGATTGATAACAGCCGGCACATTGATAAGATCTGTTATTCCCTGTACTGCCTGCTGAAGAACCTCATCGGCCTTCTTCAAAGCATCAGGCATAGTAGTACGTCTGTCTACTATCTCCAGAAGTTTCTGATTAGGAATAACAATAAGTGTATCAACACACTCTTTAATATTACTAATTCCTGCCAGTGCGTTCTGCATACGAACACGAGCCTCAAAGTTAAAAGGCTTTGTTACAACACCAACAGTAAGAATTCCCATATCTTTAGCAAGTTTTGCTACAACCGGTGCGGCACCTGTTCCTGTTCCACCGCCCATACCGCATGTAACAAATACCATATCAGCACCCTTAAGGGCTGCAGATATCTCTTCTGCGCTCTCCTCGGCAGCCTTGGCACCAACCTCAGGCTTTGCACCTGCGCCAAGTCCCTTTGTAAGCTTCTCACCAATCTGTAAAAGCTTAGGAGCCTTACATAACTGAAGTGCCTGTTTATCTGTATTGATTCCGATAAACTCAACACCTGTTATATTCTCTTCAACCATTCTATTAACAGCATTATTACCTGCACCGCCAACCCCAACAACGATGATTTTGCAAGCAGATTCAGCATCGTTAGACTTTATCTCCAGCAAGACAACTCTCCTCCTTCATACGAAACTACTAATAATTATCTTATAATTTTTTGTCTGATTTATCAATTGTTTTTTTAGAATATCCCAAAAATAGTATAAACTTTTTTGAGAATTGCGCAAAAACATTGATTTTTCAACTATTTCTTTCCTGAAACATGATATTCTGTGAAGACCCGTTATAGTCTTCCATGTCAAGAATCCCGCTTTTTCCCTCAAGTTCGGGCAGAATATATTGAAGCTGAATAATTTTTTCATCAATATATTCATTTGTACCAATAATAACTTCTACACTGTCAAAATACAGATATAAGTTGCTATCGCTGTCAAAAAACATCTTATCCGCATTTAAACTGTATTTTGAAAGCAGCTGGGTAATATCAAGTATTTCTTCAAACACTTCATCATTTTCAACAGGGAGCTTTTGATAAAGCACCACAGAATCAAATTTAAGACCCATAACCTGCGGAACATCATCCGTTGTCTCTGTGGAACTCTCTACAATTATACCCTCTCTGTCAAAATACATATATCTTCCAAGATATTGAAAATACCCGGCTATAGCTTTTTCATAAACATTTATGCGCACCGTATCCGGTGAAACTATCTCGATATCCATTTTCTCAATAAATGGGATATCCGTAATACTCTTATCACTGTATTTTAATGAGAGAAAAAATGAATTGTGATCCAGTCTGTCGACTATGACCATGTCCACTATCTCTTCATCCGTATAATGGGTATTACCATCCACATAAATGTTACTTATGGTGTAATTTTTTAATATATAATCAATTGCTATCCCCACAAAGATGGCTACCGCAATAACTATCCCGGTAATGATAAAGATGCTTTTGTGTAGCCTCCAGGCTTCCTTTAAGCCTTTAAGCAGATCTATTTTCACAGGTTTCTTATAAGACTTTACCTTCTTAGTCTGTTTAAAAGACTGTTTCGATTTCTTTTTGCCATCCAGAGCAAAAAGACTGGTCAGCCTGGCATCTGATTTCTTTATTTTCTTTTTTCTTACCTTTTTTCTCTTCTTTTTTTCCATATTACGATATCAGTTACTTTCCTATACTTCTTGCAACACTCAGAACAATTCCGATCTCTGTTAAGAGAAGCAGAATCGCTGTACCGCCATAGCTGATAAATGGTAATGTAATACCGGTATTTGGTATGGTATTGGTTACAACACAAATATTTAAAATAACCTGAACGGCAATATGGCTCATAACTCCAACAACCAAAAGAGCGCCATATAGATCCGGAGCATTATTGGCAATGACCATCATACGCCAGATAAGAAGTATGAACAGCATTATTACTGCCATTGCTCCGAAAAGTCCAAGTTCTTCGCAAATAATTGAAAAAATCATATCATTTTGCGCCTCAGGAACGAAGCCAAGCTTCTGCATACTCTGTCCAAGACCCTTTCCGAACATTCCGCCGGAGCCTATGGCATAGAGTGCCTGAAGTGTCTGATAACCTTTTCCGCTGACATCCGCATCAGGATCAAGCCATACCTGAATACGTCCAAATCTGTATCCGCCAAGGCCTAGAGAATCAGCATTTATGGCAAGAGCCACAACCAAAACCGCCAGAGCCAGTACCGCCAGTCCCAAAAGCAGGAACCTGCTGTAACCCGGAGTAGCTATAAAAAGCATGATCAAAGCAATCGAAATAATAATAAGAGCCGAGCTAAGGTTTGAAGTAATGCCGTATACTGCCAGAACCACCGGAACGCATAATCCCAATACCATCCAGAAGTTTCTTTCAATCCTGAGTCTTGGTCCCATTTTAACAATTACAGAAGCCAAAAAAACTATCATACCAAGTTTTGCCACCTCGGCAGGCTGAATGGATATTACACCAAAGAGATATATCCATCTCTTGGCACCGTTAACAGTCTTTCCAAAGGGAATGATCATTAACAGCAAAAAAATGGAACCCAGATAGGCCAAAACACTTACCTTATTCCAAAAATGATAAGGTATGTGGGCTACAAGGAGCATAATTCCTATTCCAAGTAAAGTCGGGAAAAGCTGATGCTTAAAATAATAAGCAGAATCCCCAAAATCCAGATTAGCCTCATAGGAGCTTACCGAATACAGCATAACAAGGCCAAAAGCCAACAAAAACAGTACTATAAAAATCAGATTATAATCAATATATACACCTGATGATTCCTTAGTTCTTTTTCCCCTCACTGATACCATATAAATCCTTTCTATGCCAAATAAAGCTTAATCACCAAGCTCATTAACATAGTCTTTAAAAATCTTTCCCCTAGTTTCATAATTAGGGAACATATCCCAGCTTGCACAGGCCGGAGAAAGAAGTACCGCATCACCAGGTGCTGCATTCTCAGTGCAATATTCCATTGCATCCCGGAAAGTATCTTTAAATTCTATATCATTAAAACCGTGTTTTTTTGCACACTCTGCTATTTTATCACGAGTCTGACCTATAAGCACAAGTTTCTTTACCTTTGTTCCAAAATTTTCTATCCACTCATCATATTCGCTGCCTTTATCATAACCGCCGCCAATAAGAAGCGTAGGCTTACTCATGGCTCTGATACCCTGAATCGCAGCATCGGGATTGGTTCCCTTGGAATCGTTATAATAGTCAACGCCCTTTTTGGTAGCTACATATTCTATTCTGTGTTCTACAGCCTTAAATCCATGAACTACCGTTAAAATAGTGTTCATAGGAACACCCATGGCAAGAGAAATAGCTATGGCAGCCATAACATTTTCAACATTGCAAAGACCCACAAGATTCATATCATGAATATTCATAACACGTTCAGCCTTGCCGTCTTTTGCCATAAAGATTTCTTCTCCATCAAGATAAAAGCCGTTATCAAGCTTTTCATGGGATGAAAAATATACTACGGTTGCAGGGCATTTTGAGCCAAACTCCCTTGTATATTCGTTATCATAGTTAAGTACACAGGTGTCATCCTTAGTCTGATTATTGGTAACATTAAACTTCATCTGTGCATAACATTCCATTGTATGGTGTCTGTTAAGATGATCCGGAGTAATATTAAGAATAGCAGACACATTGGCATGGAACTTATCTACCGCTTCAAGCTGGAAGGAACTTATTTCTCCTGTTGTAACACTCTTTTCAGTCATCTCAAGAGCTCTTTCAGCATAGGAAAAACCAATGTTTCCAACAACATATGTATCTTCAAAATAAGTCTTCATTATATCCCCTACAAGGGTTGTGGTTGTAGTCTTACCATTGGTACCTGTAATGGCGATAAGCTTTCCCTGTGAATATCTATAGGCAAACTCTATTTCGCTCCATACCTTAACATTTTTATCCTTAAGTCTTGTAATGGTTACAGAATCAAGTGGTACTGCAGGACTTGGCACTACCGCATACAGACTTTCGATTATTTCATCTGGAAGTTCCTGAATTATCTGTGTGTTATCACAATCTTCCTCATGAAGCTTGTTTCTGATATCTTCCACCGTAATCTTTGTATTCTCATCAAGGAGCACCACCTCTGCTCCCACCTGATGAAGAAGTCGTACAGAACCTACACCGCTAAGCCCTGAGCCAATAACCAATACCTTTTTTCCTAATAGTTCTTCATTTCTCATATCAACTACACTTTCTGATATATCTTTAATTATTTATTATGGTAAAAAAGCCCTAGTGGCCATTTTACTCTCCTGAGGATGCGGAACCAGCAACAGCCGCATTTCCGCTTTCTATGGCAGAATCCGAATAAGAGCTTCCACCAATTACCTGTCCGTTATCAGGGTCAAGCATTTCTCCTGTATTTGGATCTATAAGATATCCTGTCTCAGGATCCTTTTCAAAGGACTTCCAAACAGGCTCCGTTTCAGTCTCCTCTGCTTCCTCCTGTACCTCTTCCGATTCAGTATCTTCCTCAGAAGAAGCTGAAGATGCGGAATTTGAAGCAGTCTCAGGAATTGTAAGGGAAGCCTTAAGCTCTTCAAGCTCTGCGACTTCTGTCTCCGTAAGCTCTTCTGTCATAGGAATATTGAGGTAAGGAAGAACCTCTGTAAGTACTTTTCTCACAATTCTTGTAGCAAACTTGGCATCAGCCTGATACTGGGCATTTGGTCTGTCTACAACTACATAGATTGCAATCTGGGGATCATCTGCAGGGGCATATCCCATAAATGATACAACGTAGTTAGTCTTATCACGGGGAATAGTCTCGGCAGTACCTGTTTTACCACCAATCATATAACCTGCTGGTCTTGCAGTCTTACCTGTACCCTCTTCTCCGGCAACAACCAGATTACACATTTCTATAAGCTTATCTGAAGTATCTTCAGATATAGTCTGTCTTAATACTCTTGGCTCTATATTTTCCACAGTGGCACCGGAAGCATTAACAATTTTGCTTACCACGTGTGGTTCATAGAGATTACCACCGTTTATCAGGGAACAGAAGGCTGTTATCATCTCTATCATATCTACGTTAAAGCCCTGTCCAAAGGTTCCTGTTGCAAGTTCTGTAGGTCCCATAGCATCTGCACTGTATACAAGATTGGCAGTTCTGGCCTCTCCTGCAAGATCAATATTGGTCTTAAGACCAAAGCCAAAGGTATTCTGGAACTTTGCGAAGGTTTCGGAACCAATAGCCTGTCCAATATACATCATGGCTACGTTACAGGAAATCTCAATACCTCTGGAAACAGATACAGGTCCGTCACCGTATCTGTTATGGCATCTGATAACCGAATCTGCAATTGTAAGAGAACCTTCACAATTATATACCTCATTACCTGTTATTGCACCTGATTCTATTCCTGTAGCAACAGTAAAAGGTTTTGCTACAGAACCCGGCTCATAGGTTTCGGATATACAGAAATTCTTCCATAAAGAGTTAAGATTGGAATAAAGCTGCTCATATTCCATGGAATCAATTGCTTCCTGGGTAATAACCTCTCCGGTCTTCTTACCTTCAGAATCCAGCAGAGGCATTCCAATAAGATTATCTGTATTCTTGGTATCATTAAGGTCATAAACCGGGTAACTTGCCATGGCAAGTACATTGCCGGTATCAACATCCATGATCACACAGCCCACGTTCTGAGCACCGTTACCGTCTCTGTAGGCATTGGTATAGGTCTCGTTAAATTCCTTGAGATATTTCTCTACGATTCCCTGAATATTTCCATCTATGGTCGTCACAATACTGTTACCGTCTGTAGCAGGAATAGTGGTTCTCTCAAGGTTTAAATCATCATTTAAATATCCGTAGGTTCTTCCTGCGGTTCCGTTTAAGGTATCGTTATAATATTCTTCAAGGCCATATAAACCGCTGTTGTCGCTGGTGGTAAAGCCTATTACATCACAGGCAAGGGAGCCGTTGGGATATTTTCTAAGATAGCTCTCTTCAAACCATACACCTGCAATAGAGGCATTATAGCTCTCACTTCCAATGGTTATATATCCGTTAAACTCACTTATTTCATCGTAACTAAGCTGCTTGGCCAAAGTATAATACTGTGAAGAAGGATGCTCTTTTATATAAGCCATAAGAGTCGACTTATCAAATCCAAAGCAGTCCACAAGAGCATTTAATGTGGGCTCAACATTATCCTCGTTACTAAGAAGCACCTTGGCATCAAGTATTACATTGTAAACCTTCTCACTGTAGGCAAGAATCGATCCGTTGGAATCCAGAATCTGTCCTCTTCTAAAGGGCAGTGTGGTAGAATCGTAAGCCTGCTGAGAAAGTACCTGTTTCTCGTATTCTTCGCCGTTATTTTTGGTTATAAGGATCAGTCTGACTCCTAACCCAATGAAAGCTGATAGTACAATCAAAAACAGTACTATCAGCTTTTTTCTCATTCCTAATGTGAACTTTTTTGTATCTCTTTTCTTCTTCATACTGCTAAAGAATCCCCCTGATTAGTTGCCACTATTCTGTGGAATAGGTGCGACCTGACGCACATAATCATTACCATCTCCACCTGAATAGGTTACTATCTGGCCTTCATCAGCGTATGTCATACCATACTCCTGAATTGCAATTCTCCTAATCTCCTCCAGATCAAGGTTACTGTTTGCTCTGTTATATGCTTCGTCGTTATCCTGTTTCAATGTATTAAGCTGGCTCTCAAGTGTAGCTATATGCTTAACACTGTTTGTAATTTCTGATTGTAAATAAATATACAATGATAGTATAACACCGGTTGCAATAAGTGCACAGGTCAAAACAAGTAATCCAAAAACATTCATGTGTTGTTTTCTTTTTGCTCTTGCAGAGGACAACTCATGATGAACATGAACGTGTTCAATTTCTCTCTGTGGTACACTTAAGCTTCTTGCGGTATTTCCATAATTATATCTTATCTGTGCCATGCTCACCAGCCCCCTTTCATAGGATTATTGTTTTTGGCTACTCTTTAATCTTTTCAAATACTCTAAGCTTTGCGCTCTTGGATCTGCTGTTGTTATCCAGCTCTTCCTGACTTGGCAAAATAGGTTTTCTTGAAATTACTTTGCCTTTTGATTTCTTGCCGCATACACAAACCGGAAATTCCGGAGGACACGTACAAGGATTTTCATTGGTTCTGAAATTATTTTTTACTATTCTGTCTTCCAGAGAATGGAAGGTTATAACACAAATCCTTCCTCCGGGATTTAACAGATCGATGAAACCATCCAGTGAGTTCTGAAGAACATCCAGTTCTCTGTTGCAGGCAATTCTTATGGCCTGATAGGTTCTCTTGGAAGGATGACCTCCCTTTTCCCTCATCTTGGCAGGTATCGCAGCCTTTATTATCTCATTAAGCTGACCTGTGGTTTCTATAGGCGCATTCTGCCTTGCCATTACTATATGTTTGGCAATATTTTTGGCAAATTTGTCTTCACCGTAATCTCTTATTATATGGAAAAGCTCTGTTTCCGAATAATCATTGACTATATCTCTTGCTGACAACGGCTGTCTGTCATCCATTCTCATATCAAGAGGTGTGTCCTCATATTTGTAAGAAAAGCCTCTTTCAACATTATCCAGCTGGTATGAAGAAACTCCCAAATCAAGAAGTATTCCGTCAACACCCTGAACCCCCAGCTCTCTTACCCTTCTTGCGGCATTTTCGTAATTGTCACGAATTATTGTAACCTTCTGTTCAAAAGGCTTTAATCTCTCTGTAGCAGCCTTTATCGCATCTGCATCCTGATCAGTACCTATAAGTCTTCCATTCTCACCGAGCCTTTGGGCTATATGATATGAGTGGCCGCCTCCTCCCAATGTACCGTCAAGATATACCCCATCAGGTTTAATATTCAGATTTTCAATTACTTCCTCAAGAAGTACGGATGTGTGCTTAAATTCCATTATTCAATTCCTTCGTGGTTAAAAAAGTTTGTTTTAAATGCTAAGTCCGTATTCAGACATTTTTGCAGCAATCTCATCAATGTTATCAAATGTTGAAGCAAGAGTCCATTTTTCTTTACTCCAAATCTCAGCTCTGTTACCAACACCTGCTATAACAGCTTCCTTTTCAATACCTGCATACTGTAAAAGGTTGACAGGAATAAGTATTCTGCCCTGTTTATCAAGTTCGGCATCAATGGCACCGGAGATAAAGAAACGACCAAGCACACGGGCTTCCGGTTTATCCATTGGCAGTGCCTGAAGCTTGGCTTCGAAAGCTTCCCAGTCAGGAGTTGCAAATACAAAGAGACAGCCATCGAATCCCTTAGTCACCACGAACTCCTCTCCCAGAATCTCGCGGAACTTTGAAGGGATTATAAGTCGACCTTTTGCATCAATTGAATGACTATACTCACCTTTAAATGCTGCTCCCACTTATCTACCACTTTCATCCACTTTCAACCACTTTTTACCACTAATTAGATTATATAGTAATTTTTCTCAATAAACAAGCCTTATTTTCAGGTATTTTAGCCAAAATAAAAGAGCCTGACACTATGTTCAGACTCTTTAATACAACATATAGTTGTATAATTATTCACTTGTTGCTATATCTTGTTTTTATTAAATATTTGAAAAAAAATTATTTAATTTTCGTTAGTATTTTCAAGACTTTCAGCATTATTTGCAGGCTTTATTTTACCCTTTTTGATAAGAACTCTTACAACTATATCCGTTGTCAGGGCAAAAAGCACAAGACATACCGCCAGAAGCTGTGAAACAGGGATAGTCGTGCCCGGAATAAGGAGCTGATCTGTTCTAAGTCCCTCAATCCACATTCTGCCAAGGCCATATCCGCCCAGGTACAAAAGGCAAACTTCTCCGTCAAACTTTTTATGCTTAATATATAAAAGCATAATTATAAGAATCATTAAATTCCATGAGCTTTCATATAAAAAAGTGGGGCTTACCTGGACATAATTGATTCCATCTGTTACATGGGCCCACATCTCTTCTGTGATCTCACCTGATCTTATAGCCTCAAGTGGGAGCCTCATGGCAAACAGTCCATCTGTATATTCACCAAAGGCTTCTCTGTTGGTAAAATTGCCCCATCTTCCGAATATCTGTCCCACTATCACACCGAATACTCCGGTATCTGCCAGTAGAAAATAGCTTTTTTTCTTGATCCTTGTATAGAAAAAAAGTGTTATAAATCCGGTAATTATTCCGCCGTAAATGGCAAGACCGCCATTCCTTATCTGTAATATGGATATAAGATTGTCCTTATACATATCCCAGGCAAAGATTACGTAATAAAGTCTTGCACCGATTATTGAAAAAACAAGAAGGTATATTGCAAGGTCCCAGTAAAGATCCGGATCCTGATTGGTCTTTTTGGCAATCTGTGCCACAAGCATAACCCCAAGAAGCGCGCCAAGACCTATGACCACACCGTAAAGAGCAATGGTAAAACCAAAAACAGTAAAGTTCTTAGGTACATTCTCCAAATAAATATTCAAGTGTGGAAACGCAATATCCATCTTCCCCATCATATCTGTCATCTTTTTCTCCTGTTTATACGTTGAATCTGAAGAGGATTACATCGCCGTCCTGAACTACGTATTCTTTTCCTTCCATTCTTACAAGTCCCTTTTCCCTGGCTGCTGAAAGAGAACCTTCTCTTAAAAGATCCTGATAGTTGATAACTTCCGCTTTAATAAAGCCTCTCTCGAAGTCTGTGTGAATCTTACCGGCTGCCTGAGGTGCCTTTGTACCAATCTTGATGGTCCATGCTCTTGTCTCGTCCTCCCCGGATGTCAAAAAGCTCATAAGTCCAAGAGTTCTGTAACTGGCTTCTACAAGCTTATCAAGACCTGATTTCTCAAGACCAAGACTCTCAAGGAACTCACTCTTTTCATCATCTTCAAGTTCTGAAATCTCAGCTTCAATCTGAGCGCTGATAGCAAAAACTTCGCAGTTATTGTCCTTAGCCCACTCTCTTACTGCAGCAACATATTTATTTGAAGCACCGTCATCTGCAAGATCGTCATCCTTAACATTAGCCGCAAAGATTACAGGCTTCTCTGTAAGAAGATCAAAGCTGTGAAGCATCTTCTTCTCATCTTCATCATCAATTTCCATATCCTTAACAAGCTTATTGGCTTCAAGCTGTGCCTTTACCTTTTCAAGAAGAGCAAGCTCCTTGGCAGCTTCCTTATCCATACGTGCTGTCTTTGAAACCTTGGCAATTCTTCTCTCAAGAACTTCAAGGTCAGCAAAAATAAGCTCAAGATTGATTGTCTCAATATCTCTAACAGGGTCAACTGTGCCCTCTACGTGAACGATATTTGTATCCTCAAAGCATCTTACAACATGTACGATAGCATCTGTCTCTCTGATATTGGCAAGGAACTGGTTTCCCAGACCTTCACCCTGTGAAGCTCCTTTAACAAGTCCTGCTATGTCAACGAATTCTATTGTTGCTGGTGTAACCTTTTTAGAATGATAAAGGTCTCCCAGTGCCTTAAGTCTTTCATCCGGTACTGCTACCACACCTACGTTAGGATCGATTGTTGCAAAAGGATAGTTTGCAGCAAGTGCTCCTGCCTTTGTAAGTGAATTAAAAAGTGTGCTCTTTCCAACGTTTGGAAGTCCAACGATTCCTAGTTTCATCTGTATATTCTCCTTCTAAAAAGCTTGATTTTAAGCCATTTCTTACGTTTTCAAAATAATCTTGTGCCAATTTTGCTGGAAATATGCCCCAAAACAAATCGTTAAAAGTCGTGAAATTGGCGTATTTATAGGCTTTTCTTACAATTGAATTGCTGGAACATAATTGGAACAAAGCTGGTACAAAACCTAAATTATAGTATCACAATCCAAGGAATATCTCCACCCTAGAAATCAAACAAATAGACCAGTGCCGACTGATATGATATGTACCCAGGCTACTGGTCTATGTAAGATTTGTTATAATTCTTTTTTCTTCAAATACTCTTTTATCTTAAAAGCGCAGAAATATGGGAATGTGTAAATATCATTTGCATGCCCCACATTAAAATTACCTAGTTTTATTCCATATGAAATATCACCATAGTTCTTATTCTTAATTAGTGTAGACAATGATTTCGACTGAGCATTATTAGACTTAACTTCAACAGGAATCAAATCATCTTGTGTTCTTACAAAAAAGTCTTCTTCAAGAGTAGAATTTTCTTTCTTGTAATAGAAAAGTCCAAGTCCCTGCTTTACAAAAGCCTCAGCTACAAAATTCTCATAAAGCGCGCCTTTGTACACTCCGAGATTCTTATTTACTCTTAAATCTTCCTGTGCTTCCTCATCTAACGCAGATACCAGCAATCCAGTGTCCGGATAATATAGTTTATATTTGCTCTCCTCTACATTACCCTTAAGTGGAAGTTCTGGGAACTGTAAACAATTACATTCTGTAATAACACCTGCATCAATAAGCCATTCAATGCATCCAGTGTATTCCCTAGATCTTGCATTCTTCTCGATTTTATTAAACTGAAACTTCTTGTTTTCTTTTGCAAGTTGCGCTGGGATGCTTCGATATACGCTAATAATCTTTGTTTGATCTAAGCTTTCTGCATATTTTCTCACATCTTCTTCGTAATCAAGTCTTATTTGTTCCTGAACATCCAACGTGCCGGAAAAAGTACCAGTCTCAATATAGAGCTTAACTACATCTGGCATTCCACCTAACACACAGAAATCCAAAAATAGACTCTTAAAAATAGACAACTCATTCTCATTAAAAGGCTTATTTTCTATCATGTGAACCAGAATAGAATCAATCTGTTCCTGACTATACCCTTTTGCCCAAAGAAACTCTTCAAAATCCATCGAATACATTTCATAATCTGTCTTTGCGCCAACGCTATTACTATGGATCTTTTTATAATTAATTCCAAGCATCGATCCACTGCAGATAACATCGTATTTTCTATCTATCTTAAAGGATTTAAGAGTTGTGGCGACATCCGGATTCTCCTGAATTTCATCAAAAATAATAATAGTTTTATCAGGAATGAATTTAAAAGATGGATCTGCCAAGGAAATATTCTTAATGACACTTTCTACATCGTAACCATCAGCTAGTATCTGCATGAATTTCTTCTCAAGTGCAAAATTGATATACACAATATTTTCGTAATTCTTCCTCGCAAAATGCATGATGGATTCTGTCTTACCAATCTGTCTCGCACCTTTTACTATAAGAGGCTTATGTGCCGAATCTGCTTTCCAACTATTTAGATACTCATCAATCTTTCTTCTATAGTACATATTTCTACCTCCAAGTAAATGATATCACATAATATGAGGCAGTTTCAATCAGCATATCACATTTTACGAGGCACTTTTATATTGCAATCACACATTTTATGAATATCAAAATCTTGACATAACGTGACAAAGCTATCCTTTGTACTAGTCAATAAAAGTGGACACGAAAAATATTTTTTTGATGTTTTATTTTTCAAAAGTGGACACTCACCACATTTTTGAACAGTTTTATTTTTCAAAAGTAGACACACAGAAAATTTTTCATACTCTTTCTTTTTCAAAAGTAGACACATCCCCTGAATGCGCTTGTTTACGGCGTTTCTGAACAAACTTTGGTTCCTCTGAGAGGACTCTTTTTTCAAATGTATTTTTCTTCTCTAATTCCCCCTTAAAATATCGCTTTCTGTAATTGACCGGAGTGCCGTATCCGATGGCATAGCAGGGGTGTACTTGATGCTTGGTTTCAGATTTTATACCAAGGAATCTGAAGCATTTATAAACGTAGTTATCACTACACTCATAACCGTATTCAAGTCTTATAAAAGCTGCTGTCCACCTGTATCCATGAGTCTTGTGATCAGCATGGACCAGGTCTACAAGAGCTATCAGTTCTTCTCTTTTGATATCTCGTTCAGACTTTTTCCGGTTCTTCCACTTATAGTAACCAGATCTGCTGACCCCCATCAGTTCACATATATCCTTGATATCATAGTC
>JAILBM010000149.1 GCA_024680925.1 Butyrivibrio sp. | reverse complement strand
TTTATGAAAGAGATAGAGAGACTTTCACAAGATAGAACCATAGAGGCCATATTTGTTGAGGCATCAGGTATCAGTGAGCCTTCTTCAATTGCAGGAGCTTTTGTAAATTACGAGGAAATGACACCTGATACAAGGGTTTATCTTAAAGCAGTTGTTTCAGTTGTTGATGCAGACAGAATATACAGAGAGTTTCTTCATGATCTGATGTCTGAGGAAGAATCAGAGGATGGAGATGTGATAAATCTCGTTATGGATCAGATTGAATTTTGTAATCTTATGATCCTTAATAAAACAGATCTTCTTAACAAGTCTGAAATTGAAGAGGTAAAAAACGGACTTAGGCAACTGCAGCACGAAGCTGAAATAATCCTGAGCACCTATGGAAATGTGGACCTGGATGTTATTTTAAATTCCAAGGATTTTGATTATGATGAAGTAGAAGCCTACAGCAGTGTTCAGACAGCACTTAATAACTGCGAGCATGATGATGAGAAGGCCTGCGTTGATGAGTATGGTATATCATCCTTTGTTTTTGAAGAAAAACGGCCCTTTAACAGGGAAGCTTTTTGCAAACTGGTAAACGATTATCCTGAAAGTCTTATCAGAACAAAGGGATATATATGGTTTTCAGATGACTGGGATCATGTACAGCTTTTTGAACAGGCAGGAAGAAATGCTTCCATAACAGAAATGACGCAGTGGGTATCATCCTGGCCGGAAAAAGAGCTGGCGCCGATAATAAAGGACTTCCCGGATCTTAAGGATGACTGGGATGAGGTTTACGGTGACAGATGTAATCAGGTAGTATTTATTGGCAAGGGTTATGAGAAAGCTGATATTGTAAAAATGTTATATGAGTGCATGTAAGTAATGCCCAAAATGAGCCAGGGAACCAGTGAACAGGTACCCTGGCTCATTGTATTTTTGGTGATTTTATTATTTAATAAAATAGATTTGTAAAATTGAAATAATGGCTGTCATGTGACTGGAATAAATATGAAGAATATAACAATAAAAAAAATCATCAGAATAATTGGATGGGTACCTGTTAGCCTGATTTTAGTATTTACTTTGATTAAAGATTTTGAGAATATAATTAATCTTTTTACAAGTGAATACAACTCAGGAATTGTTATCAGTAAATCAAACACCTATGAGAAAATAAAACAAAGTGGTAAATATACAAAATCGACATATTACAGCAAAGTGGAAGTTGATGTAAATGGAGTTCATCAGTCTGCAATTGCTTACAGAGATAGTAGTATGTTTTTACCGGATGTAGGTGATACATTAGAAGTAATTATTCGAAGAAATGGTGAAGTTTATGTGGGACATTTTCAAGATGATGTAATCGATCTTGTATTATGGGGTGCAGCGACCTTCGGAGCCGTCATTTTGTTCAGAGTGTATTCCATGAAAAATAGGAATGATCGTATCGATTTAATAATGATTGTCTTTTCCATAACATTTCCTTTAATATTCATTTTTATGACCACAGTTGGAATAATTGAACAGGTACATCAGATTAGGACTACTAATTACACTAAAGGAGAGATTGTAGAAGTAGGAGAAGTATATGAGACATATACCTACAGACGAAGCTCAAGTGGTGGGACTATTAGAAAAACTCATTATTACCAAAACAATATAGTAGATATTGAAGGGGTTACAACTAAGATAATAATGGAACTTGACTCGGCAGAAGAACCTATGGAAATAGGAGATGTTGTTGATGTAATTGAAAAAAGTACCGGTGTATATGATACTGGTTCTATGAAAGAAGATTTATCTGACTTGATTCTATATTTAGTGATTTTTGCAGGCCTTATATATGCTTGCATATGGATTTTAAAAAGGTCGAAAGCATAGAATTGAAATCGTAACTGTTTACATAGTGATTTTAAATGCAAATGTGATTTCAAGGAGGAATAAATAGATGATAATTGATGGAAAACATATTTATATATATGGTGAAAAAGAAAATAAGGCTCCCCTTGTTGTTTTTAATACATTTCAGGAAAATGGAAGTGAAGTTTATACCCTGCTAAAGGGTATGACAGACAAAAGCTTCTCACTTGCGGTTGTAAGTGACATTGATTGGAATGATGAAATGTCACCATGGGAATGTCCGTCTCTTTATAAGGATGATGGTCCCTTTACAGGAGGAGCTGACATATATTTGGATAAACTTACACAGAGTATCATTCCGGAAATAAAAGCTGAGATTGTAAGTGCACCGGAAAAGATTATTATTGCCGGATATTCCCTGGCAGGACTGTTTGCAATATACAGCTTATATAAAACAGATATATTTAATGCGGCTGTAAGTGCTTCAGGCTCCTTATGGTTTCCCGGCTTTATGGAATATACCGATGATAACAGTTTCTGCGGAAAAACTGATAAAGTATATTTTTCCCTTGGCGATAAAGAAGCAAAGACAAGAAATCAGCTTTTGAGCAAGGTTGAAATCGCAACAACGCAAATATATGAAAAATATAAAAATATGGGGCTAGATACTGTATTTGAAATGAATCCTGGGAATCATTTCAAAGATGCAGATGCCCGATTAGCTAAAGGCATTGCCTGGGTATTAGAATAAGAACATTTTTTGCCGTGGCAATACTCTAAGAGATGTCTAAAAAATATGCTTAATGGAGGTTTTTATGGGAAAAGAAAGTGATTGCAGATTTTGGGCCATGAATGATCCGCTTTTGATAGAGTATCACGATAATGAGTGGTGCCACATTTCGCATGATGATAGATATATTTTTGAGATGCTTTGCCTGGAGGGGCAGAGTGTCGGACTTTCCTGGAGAACTATTATCAATAAAAGAAAAGAGTATCAAAAGGTATATTTTAACTTTGATATTGATAAATGTGCAGAATTAACAGACGAATATTTAAACGGTTTAATGGATAATCCGGGACTTATCAGGAATAAAAATAAAATATTCAGCGTGAGAAATAATGCTATAGCAGTAAAAAAGATTATTAAAACCTATGGTAGTCTGGATTCATATATATGGTCTTATACAGAGGGAAAGCAAATTATCGGACGGTGGGAAAAGACAAGCGATATGCCTACTGAAACGGAAATATCAAGAAAGATGAGTAAAGACCTCAAGAAACTGGGAATATCATTTGTGGGACCTGTTATTACCTATTCATTTATGCAATCAATCGGTATGGTAAATGATCATCTCATAGACTGCGATTATAGAATGTATTAAGTACTTCCGGCATAATGACAATTAAGAGAAAAGATAAATGGAGGAAATATATGGCTTGGGCAACAATGAGTTTTAAATCCAGGGCTTTGAACATGCCTGTGGAAGCGGAAGTTTTGGTTCCACAGCCAGGATACAAGAGTTTAGTTCAGGTAGATGATTATAAGGTTATAATTCTTTTACATGGTGTTAGGAATGATAGGACGGAGTGGCTTTTAAAGAGTCAGATTTATGACATGGTAAAAGAACTTCCGGTTATAGTTTTCATGCCATCCGGCAGGAATAGTTTTTATCTGAATACGTATAATGGCTATAAGTATATGGATTATATTTCAGAGGA
>JAILBM010000133.1 GCA_024680925.1 Butyrivibrio sp. | reverse complement strand
AATTCACCGTAACTAATTGTAGTACCGCGAGTAGCCTTATGTGCCATAGAACCACGGAACTGCTTACGGTGCTTAACTCTTTTAGGCATTAACATTATTTATCGCTCCCTTCCTTGTCGAGGTCAACTGCGCCTCCCTTTGTAGGAAGAACCTCGCCCTTATAAATCCAAATCTTTACGCCAACCTTACCATATGTAGTGTTAGCTTCTGCAAAACCATAATCAATATCAGCTCTAAGAGTCTGAAGAGGAATGGTACCCTCACTATAGAACTCGCTACGAGCGATATCAGCGCCACCAAGACGACCTGAGCAGCAAGCTTTGATACCAAGTGCATCAGTCTTCATTGTTCTGCTCATGCAAGACTTCATAGCTCTTCTGAATGATACACGGTTCTCAAGCTGCTGAGCAACATTCTCTGCAACAAGCTGTGCATCCTTATCAGGTTTCTTGATTTCCTTAATGTCAACCATAACCTTCTTGTCTGTAAGCTTTGAAAGTTCTTTCTTAGTAACTTCGATTTCAGCACCACCCTTACCAATAACTACACCAGGCTTAGCTGTATAAACTATAACTTTAACTCTATCTGATGCTCTCTCGATTTCAATCTTTGAAACACCAGCTGCATATAACTTTTTCTTAAGGAATTTTCTGATCTTGTAATCTTCTGCAAGATTTGCAGCAAAATCACCTTCAGCATACCACTTGGAATCCCAGTCAGCGATAACGCCTACTCTGAGGCCATGAGGATTAACTTTCTGTCCCATTGAAACTGTTTCTCCTTTCTTATCTTTCGTCCAGTATTACGTTAAGATGGCTCATTCTCTTGTTGATTCTGTAAGCTCTACCCTGAGCTCTTGGCTGAATTCTCTTCATGATTGGGCCATTGTTAGCGTAGCATTCTGCAACGTACAGGTTTGCTCTGTTCATACCGTTGTTGTTCTCAGCATTTGCAACTGCTGAAGCAAGAAGTTTGTAAATAACACTTGAAGCATATCTTGGATTGTACTGAAGAATAGCAAGTGCAGTTTCAACATCCTTACCTCTGATAGCATCCATAACAAAGCATGCTTTCTGAACTGGTATTCTTGCGAAAGATAATTTTGCTGAAGGTCTTGTATCCTTCTGGGCATTTCTCTCTCTCTTTATTTGGGATCTATGTGCTGTAGCCATAGATTTGCCTCCTTTCATTTTGTAGCTGTTTATAACAATAATTATCTAACAGCAGACTTTCTTTCTACTGGTGAATTTCCAGCATGGCCTTTGAATGTTCTTGTAGGAACAAACTCACCAAGCTTATGTCCAACCATATCTTCTGTAATGTATACAGGGATATGCTTTCTTCCGTCATGAACAGCTACTGTATGTCCTACGAAAGAAGGGAAAATTGTTGAACTACGTGACCAAGTCTTAACAATCTGTTTCTGACCTGCTGCGTTCATTTCATCTATCTTCTTAAGGAGCTTCGCATCAGCGAAAGGTCCCTTTTTAAGTGATCTAGACATCGTTATCCTCCTTAATTACTTAATGGCTTTACCATTTCTTCTTCTAATGATCAGCTTGTTAGAAGCCTTCTTACTCTTACGTGTCTTATAACCAAGAGCTGGCTTACCCCAAGGTGTGCATGGACCTGGACGACCGATAGGTGCTCTACCTTCACCACCACCATGTGGGTGATCATTAGGGTTCATAACAGAACCACGAACTGTAGGACGGATACCCATGTGACGAACACGACCTGCTTTACCATAGTTGATAAGGTTATGATCGATGTTGCCAATTGTACCAATAGTTGCTCTACATTCGATTGGTACCATTCTCATTTCGCCTGATGGAAGACGAAGTGTTGCATACTTACCTTCCTTAGCCATAAGCTGAGCAGCATTTCCGGCACTACGTGCAAGCTGTCCACCCTTACCAGGATATAACTCAATATTGTGTACGCTTTCACCTACAGGAATCTGAGAAAGTGGTAAGCAGTTACCAATACGAACTTCAGCCTTAGGGCCGTTCATAACTGTCATGCCATCTTTAAGTCCCTGTGGAGCAAGGATATATGACTTTGTACCATCTTCATACTGAATCAAAGCAATGTTTGCTGTTCTATTTGGATCGTACTCGATACCAATAACCTTTGCAGGCATATCATCTTTTAATCTCTTAAAGTCTACGATTCTGTACTTAACTCTTCCACCGCATCCCTTATGTCTAACAGTAATCTTACCCTGGTTATTACGACCAGCTTTGCTGTTCTTTGAAACAAGAAGTGACTTCTCAGGTGTCTTCTTTGTGATTTCAGCGAAATCAGAACCTGTCATGTTTCTTCTGGATGGGGTATATGGGCCGTATTTCTTAATTCCCATGATTCTTCTCCTTTTTCATCACATACATATAAGCTTATGCTTATTAGAACACGGACTTTATTTGTTCTGCGTATGTATAGTTGTTATCAATTAATTAAAGTCCCTGGAAAATCTCGATGTCTTTGCTGTCTTCTGTAAGCTGAACAATAGCTTTCTTAGTCTTAGCTGTGAAGCCCATTGCTCTACCACGTCTCTTCAGCTTTCCATCAGCATTGAGTGTGTTTACCTTAGCAACCTTTGTGCCTTCAAACATCTTCTCAACAGCTTCCTTGATCTGAGTCTTATTAGCTTCAGGATTAACAAGGAATGTGTACTTTTTCTCAGCCATGCCGTTCATGCTCTTTTCAGTAAGAACCGGCTTAAGGATAATGTCATAATATTCTAAAGCTGCCATTAGCAATACACCTCCTCAATCTTAGAAACTGCGTCCTTTGTAAGAACGAGTGTCTTTGCATTTACTATATCATATACATTTATTGTATTTGTAAGTGCTGTTCTAACCTCTGGTAAGTTATGAGCAGATCTTGTAACCTTCTCATCATTATCAGCGATTACTACAAGTGCCTTACGAGTAGCCTTAAGGTTATTCATAACCTCAGCAAACTTCTTTGTCTTAATCTCATCAAATTTAAGTTCATCAACAACTACAATGTTTCCTGTCTGAACTTTATCTGATAATGCAGACTTAAGAGCTGCTCTCTTTTCTTTCTTATTGAGCTTAAAAGAGTAATCTCTTGGTACTGGAGCGAATACAACACCGCCACCTGTCCACTGAGGTGCTCTTGTTGAACCCTGTCTTGCATGACCTGTTCCCTTCTGTCTCCAAGGCTTTCTTCCGCCTCCTGAAACTTCAGAACGTGTCTTTGCTTTCTGTGTACCCTGACGTCTGTCAGCAAGCTGCTGTACAACTGCCAGATGTACGAGATGTTCATTAACTTCAACTCCGAAAATGGCATCATTTAATTCAATTGAGCCAACTTCTTTGCCTTCCATATTATAAACAGATACATTAGCCATCTGTATGGTCCTCCTTTCATCCGCTATGCGGTATTATGCCTCAACCTTAACGGTTTCTTTAATTGTTACAAGTCCCTTCTTAGGTCCTGGTATAGCGCCTTTAACAAGAATAAGATTCTTCTCAGCGTCTACCTTTACAATTTCAAGATTCTGAACTGTAACCTTAAGGCATCCCATATGACCAGGCATTCCCTTGCCCTTAAATACACGGCTAGGATCTGAACTTGAACCATTAGAACCCTGATGACGGTGGAACTTAGAACCATGAGCCATAGGTCCTCTATGCTGACCATTCTTCTTAATAGCGCCCTGGAATCCTTTTCCTTTTGAAATAGCTGTTGCATCAATCTTATCGCCATCAGCGAAGATATCAGCTTTGATCTCACTGCCAAGTGTATACTCTTCAGCATTCTCAAACTTAAGCTCTCTTACATATCTCTTGCAAGATACTCCAGCTTTTGCAAAATGTCCCTTGTCAGCCTTGTTAGCACCATGTCTATGACGAAGCTTGCCGTTTCTAACAACCTGCTCCTTAATATCAACGAAGCCAACCTGAACTGCACTGTAGCCATCATTTTCTACAGTCTTAATCTGTGTTACTACACATGGTCCTGCCTGAAGTACTGTTACAGGCACAAGTGAACCATCTTCCTTGAAGATCTGAGTCATTCCGACTTTTGTAGCTAAAATAGCCTTCTTCATGTTTTTTACCTCCTTAATTCGTCTACAGCGGATGCTTATTGCTATCGCAATGTCGCTTTAATTGCATTGTTTTCTGCAACTCTCCAGTTTTCACGGCATCATGCGCATCGCATCATACTAGTAGAGGTCTTGGTTAATAATTACTTATTTCATCTTTATATTGATGTTAACACCTGCTGGCATTTCGAGTCTCTGCAAAGCTTCAACTGTCTTTGGTGTAGGTGTGATGATATCGATAAGTCTCTTGTGTGTTCTCTGTTCGAACTGTTCTCTAGAGTCTTTGTACTTATGTACAGCTCTTAAGATAGTAACAACTTCCTTCTTAGTAGGAAGTGGAACAGGTCCACTAACCTGTGATCCGTTCTTCTTGACTGTCTCGATAATTTTCTTAGCAGATGCATCAACTAACTGATGATCATATGCTTTAAGTGTAATTCTCATTACCTGATTTGCCATAAAAAAAGTCGCCTCCTTTTCGCACTTTTTAAAAGATAAGTACGACAAGCGGTGACTGTACACTCTCCCGTGTGTGTCCTAAAACTATACTCAAAGTAAATCTCGGACTTTCTCACGTCGTTTCTGTGATTTAAAACCATCAGACATTAATTTGTACAGTGACTTGCCGTCAGTTTGGCGGGCATATAGCCCCTAGACATTCGCTCCACGGAAAACCTACCTCACTGGATAAGGTAGCAACCTCACGCTTCATAGCTATCATGTCACAGCGTTTATTACTATATCTCATTTTTTTTATTAATGCAACAAGAAAATACAAATTTAATCATTTTTTATTGAAAATCGCTATAAATCGACTGCTTTTCTTGATCTAATTTAATCTTTTCTGATTGCAATCTATTATTTACCGTTTATATTATAGACACATTTATATATATTTTACTTGCATATTTACTGTCTACTATTTAATATGATATATGCAAATGATAAGTAATAATTCTTGATTCATATATTAATATATATATCTAAACATTATTTCTTATTTTATTCAAATTATATTTTTAATAGAAAGAACGGTTATTATGTGGATTGCTAAAAATTGGAAAGATTATGAAGTTATAGACACTTCACATGGAGAAAAACTGGAAAGGTGGGGCGACTACTTTTTAGTCCGTCCGGATCCTCAGGTTATTTGGAATACAGATAGAAATGATATTCATTGGAAAAAACCTAATGGTCACTATCATAGGAGTAATAAAGGTGGAGGTGAATGGGAATTTAATAAATTACCTGAAGAGTGGTCAATAAACTATAATGATTTAACATTTAATTTAAAACCATTCAGCTTTAAGCATACAGGTTTATTCCCCGAACAAGCAGCAAACTGGGATTGGTTTTCTTCATTAATAAAAGATGCAAATCGTCCTATAAAAGTTCTTAACCTATTTGCTTATACAGGTGGTGCAACTGTTTCAGCAGCAAAAGCAGGAGCAGCTGTTACTCACGTTGATGCTTCTAAAGGTATGGTAACATGGGCAAAAGAGAATGCTTATAGCTCCGGACTTAAGGATGCACCTATAAGGTACCTTGTTGATGATTGTCAGAAATTTGTTGAAAGAGAAATAAGACGTGGAAATAAATATGATGCTATAATTATGGATCCTCCTTCATACGGCCGAGGCCCTAAAGGAGAAATTTGGAAAATAGAAGAAAGTATATTTCCTTTTATTCAGTTATCAACTCAGCTTCTTTCTGATAAGCCACTTTTCTTTCTCATTAATTCTTATACTACTGGTTTACAACCGGCTGTACTTTCATATATGTTACACACAGCACTGGATAACAAGTTTAAAGGCACTGTTGAATCTGATGAGATTGGTCTCCCGGTTACTTCCAATTCTCTTGTACTTCCATGTGGTGCAAGCGGTCGGTGGACTGCAATAAATTAAAAAATATATTCAAAAAGGAACAATTAAGTAATTAACTTTATTGTTCCTTTTTTTGTATATACTGTTCAAATATCAAAAAATAATTATTCCTTCTAATATCATAAAAGAAATCTATCAGTAATAATTATTGAGTTACACTTAAGATTGAACCTGATCAATTTTACTTGATAATAGGCATTAGTCAATCTTTCACATTCTTTTTCTTACTATGTTTTTCTATCTCATCACTAATTATTACTTTTGTTGCATTTTGAGCTTCAATTTCTTCAGTTGTATTTTTCAACCAGGTTTCTTTATAATCCGATGCATCTATCTTTTGTCTGATCTGTTGCATTCTTCTATCAAGCTGATTTATAAGATCAGCACTAAACTTTAAATCCTCTGTTATAGTACTGGCATTTTCAATATCTTTCTTATACTTCATCTTATGTTCCAAAGTAGCCCAGAAATCCATAGCAATAGTTCTAAACTGAACTTCTACCTTCATATAATATTTTTCTTCTGTTAAAAAAATAGGCACTTGAACAATGAGATGTAAACTCCTATAGCCACTTTCTTTAGGATTAGCAATATAATCCTTTTCTTGAAGAACTACAATATCATCCTGTTTTTTAAAACAATCAGCTAACATATAAATATCATCTTCAAAAGAACATATTGCTCTAATTCCGGCTATATCAGATAATTGTTCTTCTATATTTTTAACTGTAAATTCATATCCCTTTTTTGTAAGCTTGTCATAAATACTAACAGGGGTCTTAATACGACTCTTAATAGATTCAAATGGATTTCTATTATTTCTTAATGATAACTCTTTATTAAATACTTCAAGTTTAGTCCTTACTTCTGCAAGAGCACAATCATATTTCATCATCAAATTATAAAAAGGCTTAATTTGATTTGTTAAACGAAGTACTTTTTCAACCTCAGTTTGAGAACCGTTACCCAGATTAAGATAACTCATTCTTTCATATAATTGTTCAGCTCCTGTAATGCGACTATAATCAATTTCGTTTGCCATACGCAGTTTCTGTATATAGTAAAATATAAGCTATATACAACCTCCATTTATATCAAAATAAATAATAATTATTTTATGATTTTATTATAATTCAACTCTATGAATTCTACATGAACACGCTATTAAGATATCATTAAATCACAGTCATTTCAATAGTTTACAAAAATTATGATTGATCATATTTTACATATTTATTTTGATAAATTTGTAAAATAAAAAAGTGCTCTAGATAAATCCAGAGCACTTTTTATATATTGAATTATAAATTATTCAACGATAGTAGCAACACGTCCTGATCCAACTGTTCTACCACCCTCACGGATAGCGAACTTAAGACCCTGCTCAATAGCGATTGGGTGAATCAGTTCGATTGTCATTGTTACGTGGTCACCAGGCATGCACATTTCTGTACCAGCTGGAAGTTCGCAAACACCTGTAACATCTGTTGTTCTGAAGTAGAACTGTGGTCTGTAGTTGTTGAAGAAAGGAGTATGACGTCCACCTTCATCCTTTGTTAATACGTAAACCTCAGCTGTAAACTTCTTGTGGCAGTTTACTGTACCAGGCTTAGCAACAACCTGTCCTCTCTGAATACCTTCACGATCGATACCACGAAGAAGAAGACCAACGTTATCACCAGCTTCACAGAAGTCCATAGTCTTTCTGAACATCTCGATACCAGTACATACAGATTTCTCTGACTCTTCCTTAATACCAACGATTTCGATTTCATCGTTAAGATTAAGCTTACCTCTTTCTACTCTACCTGTTGCAACTGTACCACGACCTGTGATTGTGAATACATCTTCAACTGGCATAAGGAAAGGCTTATCAACATCACGCTCTGGATCTGGAATATAAGAATCTACTGTATTCATAAGTTCCATGATCTTATCGCCCCATTCAGACTTAGGATCTTCAAGAGCCTTAAGAGCTGAACCACGGATGATTGGTGTATCATCTCCTGGGAACTCATATTCTGTAAGAAGATCTCTGATTTCCATCTCAACAAGGTCAAGAAGTTCAGGATCATCTACCATATCACACTTGTTCATGAATACGATGATGTAAGGAACACCAACCTGACGAGCAAGAAGAACGTGCTCTCTTGTCTGAGCCATAACACCATCAGTAGCAGCAACAACAAGGATAGAACCATCCATCTGTGCAGCACCTGTGATCATG
>JAILBM010000058.1 GCA_024680925.1 Butyrivibrio sp. | reverse complement strand
AAAGAAATAAAAGATACGGTAAGTAAGGCAACGGAGAATTATAAGGCAGGCAGTACCTATAATTATTATGCCCATAACAATACCGGAAGTGCTCCACAGCCTAAAAAAACCACGGCATCCAATAATTATAACTATTATGCCCAGAAGAATACTCGTTACTCCAGTCAGAACAATACCGGAAGAAAAACAATGTATGCCAGTCAGGGCCAAAACTATGCAGCTTATGCAAGTAAGAATTCAGCTTTTACTCCTACACCTTTTATGACAAAAAAGCCTGGTAAAGCAGGTGGAATCGTGGAAATAGTTTTTGGCTCCATAGGAATGTTTTTTACAGGCATATGGGGTATGGTTGTGGGTATTCTTACAGCCGCTGTTGGTTCAAGTGTGGGATTTACTTTAGGTGGAGTAATTGCTTTAATAGGTTTCCTTGCATTTACAGGTCTTATGGTCAAGGGAATAAGTGATGTATCTCTGGTGAATGAATTTACCAAATATGCCAAAGTTGCAGGGGACAGAACATATATTACCTATGAAGATATTGCCAAGGTCTTTGGGCAGTCTGTAAAAAAGGTAAAGAGCAAAATAAAGAAATTCATCAAAAAGGGCTTTTTCTCCTACATAATGATCGACAATGAAGATACTACTCTTATGTTTAATAAAGAGGTTTATGATCAGTATGTTCAGTCTGTTTATGCACAGAAAGAAAAAGAACTTCAAAAGGCTAAGGAAGAGCGTGAAAACGATAAGCTTAACAAAGGACCGGAGATAATAAAAGAGGGTACCGCTTATATTAAGAAGGTTCGTGAGATAAATGATATTATTCCCGACACGCAGGAAATGTCCAATAAGCTATACAAGCTTGAAGAAATAATGAACCGTATATTTGAGAAGGTAAAAGAAGATCCTCAAAGCGCTGATGAGCTTAGAAAATTCATGAATTATTACCTTCCAACCACAACAAAGCTTTTGGATGCCTATGTGGATCTTGATAAACAAAGTGTTCAGGGTGAGAATATAATTCAGGCCAAGGCTCAGATAGAAGATGCCATGGATACAATAAATGTAGCCTTTGAGAATCTTTTGGACAGTATGTTTCAGGATATGGCCTGGGATATTTCATCGGACATATCCGTAATGAAGACTATGATGGCACAGGATGGACTTACAGAAGATGCCTTGAAAAAAAGTGCATCTCAAAATGTATCTGCAACGTCTTCCGGTTCGGCTTCCACAACCGGAATGGCGCAGGCATCTGCAGCTGCAACGGCAACGGCTACGGCAAGTGCAGTAGCAACAGATTCAGATACGGATAAAGACAGAATAAAACTTCAGTTTTAAATTACCTGGTTGGCAAATGAGTCAAAGCACTCGTTAGTATGATAAAGGGGAATTATTAAGGAGGATATAATGAGCGAAGATTTTAAAGATTTAACAAATGCAGCACCAACATTATCATTTGACGTGCCTGCTCCGGAGCCGGAAGCAGCACCTGTAGCAGAGGCAGCAGCCGCTATGGCACAGTCACCTGTACAGCAGACACAAAGCTCTGCATCTAAGGTAGGGGATGTTATAGATGATGCAGCTTCTCAGCTTTCTGCAGAAGAGATGAAAATGGTGGATGAGTTTGTAAAACAGATTGATATATCAAATTCACAGGCAGTAATGAATTATGGTGCAGGAACTCAGAAGAAGATGGCTGATTTCTCATCAAAGGCAATAGACAATGTAAGAACAAAGGATATGGGCGAAGTTGGTGACATGGTTACTGACCTTGTTACACAGCTTAAGAATTTCAATGTAGATGAGGAAGAAAAGGGACTGTTTTCATTCTTTAAGAAGGGCGGAAACAAGCTCAATGAGATAAAGGCCAAATATAGCTCAGTTGAAACCAATGTGGAAGCTATCAGCAACGAGCTTGAGAAGCATCAGGCTACACTCATGAAAGACGTTGCACTTCTTGATAACATGTATGACTTAAACCTTAATTACTTTAAGGAACTGTCTATGTACATTATTGCAGGTAAAAAGAAGCTTGCAGAAGCTAGAGAGACAACTCTCGTAGAGCTACAGAAAAAGGCTGAGGAATCAGGACTTCCTGAAGATGCTCAGGCAGCAAAAGATTATGCTGAATTATGTGACAGATTTGAAAAGAAGATTTATGATCTCGAGCTTACAAGAACAGTTGCAATGCAGACCGGACCTCAGATCAGAATGGTACAGAATTCCGATACTCTTATGGCAGAAAAGATTCAGTCAACAATTGTAAATACCATTCCTCTTTGGAAGAATCAGATGGTAATTGCCATTGGTATTGAACATACTGCACAGGCTTCAAAGGCAGAACGTGAAGTAAATGAAATGACCAATGAACTCTTAAAGAAAAATGCAGATGCTCTTAAGATGGCTACAGTTGAAGCTGCAAAAGAATCTGAGAGAGGTATTGTTGATATCGAAACTCTTAAACATACAAATGAAACTCTTATTTCTACTCTTGATGAAGTACTTGTTATTCAGAAGGAAGGTAAGGAAAAGAGAGTTGCAGCCGAGCAGGAACTGGCAGATATCGAGAATCAGCTTAAAGAAAAGCTTTTAGAGGCAGCAAAAAACTAATTTATATACCTTAAATATAAAAATAACGGTGTGTGAAGTTCATATCATTCTTCACACACCGTATTTTTTGCAATTAACTAACTTGTCTTAATCTTTATTTATTACTGTCCTGTTGTTGGAGCAGGTGTTCCGGGAACCCATCCTGCAGGACTTACAAGAATACCATTAGCATCAAAGGTACATTCAACACCATCAAGAACTGCTGTCATATTTGTAAGCATATGTCCGTCGTTGGCATCAAAGTATCTGTATCCATCAGCAAGGCCTACAAATCCGATTGTTCTGTGACCATCCAGTGGCTCGAAATAATAAACAGCATTTCCGATTGTTACAAGTCCTGTAACCATTATTCCGTTACCATCAAAGTAATAAACCTGACCATCAATTGTCTGCCAGCCTGTAAGCATCTTACCATCGCCGCCAAAGTAATATCTTGCGGTAACTTCACCTGACCATCCGGTAAACATTGTTCCGTCAGGATTGAAGAGATATACTGCATTATCAATGGTCTGAAGTCCTGTTACAGCACAGTGATTAGCTGCAAAATAGAATCTTCTTCCTGCTTCATCGCTATACCAGCCTGTAATAGCTGCTCCGTCAGCACCAAAGTAGTAAAGACCACTTTCAAGTCCGATAAGACCTGACTGCATGATACCATTGTCACCAAGATAATAGAGATTACCTGCAACCTCTGTAAGGCCTGTGTGCATAACGTACTGCTCATCGAAATATCTGACACCGTCTTCAAGAGAAACAAAACCGTTATGAAGAACTCCGGTTGCATCAGCATAATAATACTGAGCGCCTATATTAAGAAGACCTGTGTGAAGATATCCGTTTTCGTCAAAGTAATATTTACTGCCATCTATATCGGTAAAGCCTACACTGGCAAGTCCTCCCTGAGAAGGATTTAAATAGTAGGTGTAGGTTCCGTCATTGTACCATCCGGTCTGGATAACACCATCTGCGTTGGCAAGATATTTAGCACCGCTTAAATTGATCCATCCACTCATTCTTCTGTAATTATGATAATAGAAGGTCTGACCGTTTCTGGTGGTAAAGCCTTCCTGAGGCATCATTGAAAAATAATCTTTGTAAAGATGGTTAACATCAACTCTTGTGCTTATACCGCTTACACTACCATGACTACTGGACTGCCACATAGCATAGGAACCTGAATAAACAAGACTGGTATTATACTGAGCAATCCATTTATCCCAGGCTACATCGCCGATTTTATTGTTGAACCAGTTTCTGCTGGAGTAAACCATAGGCTGATAACCCTGACCATTGATAATTCCGCAGAAGGTATTAATTATTTCCTGAAGCTGAGCTGTTGAAAGATTTTTCTGAACAGAATCTTCTATGTCAAAAGCGACAGGGAAAGAAACTGTATAAGGTGCAATCCATTGAAGAACCAGATTGGCTTCTGCCGCAGCCTGTTCTACAGTGGTTGCGTATGAATAAATATATACGCCGGCTCTTATGCCTGCTGCATTAGCACCGTTAATATTGTTTACGAACTGTTCATCCAAGCCTTTTTTTGTTGTACCAACGCGGATAAAGGCAAATTTAACTCCGCTGGCTTTAACCTGTTGCCAATTGATATTGCCCTGATACTTGGCTACGTCAATTCCATAAGCTACTTCTGCTGCAGCCTCTGCTTTATGCGACGCGGCAGGTGTAAGAGATAATGCTGCAATAGCAAGAAAAGTCGCTGCAGCCCCAACTAACCATTTTACTCCCTTTTTTAACATCTGAACTCCCTCTCCATTTGTAATATTTTCTTAACAATTATTTTATCAGTTTTTGCTATATACGGTCAACAAAAATAAGCCAACTCCCATAGAAATTAATATACGATTTTACGAACTTTTTATTCTTTCTTTATGGTTTATAGTTCCCTTGGATTATATACTAGAAATGTACTTGTTTTACCTATTAATAATTAAATAAAGAGGTGATTACATATGAGAGTTCTATTTGATTCAGGAGTAGTAAAGGAAGTCAATGCCGTAGAAGTAGTTCCCATGGATGTAGGAACAGGTCAGATCGTGGGAACGCAGGTTAATTTCAATATTGCAACGGGAGATGTGGTTAAATATATTTACCGTGATAATGTTGATATTGAAACCTCCGGAACAAGAGCACTTGATTTTATTCAAAAGCTTTATACCAACGGATTTGCCGATTTTTCTCAGGAGCCTGTAGAATTATTATAAAAATTTAAAAGCCTGATATACTTCATTTGTATATCAGGCTTTTATTGCATAAACAACTCTCTATTTATATCTTATCTTTTATGACAATATGAACTATAATATCAGTAAAGTTGCATTTTAGAATAAATTATCTAACTATTCATCTGGAGGTACTATGAACATTGGTGAAGAACTAAATGCATTATTAACTGAGGACAAAACAGCCATACATGTTAATGTACCCTTTTTCCCGGAAGGCTTTTGGGATATTAACAAATCAGTAGTTATATCCTGGGGTGTATTAGCCTTTTGTCTTGTAATCTGTCTTATATTAACCAGTGGAATGAAAATACATGGAATAAGTAAAAGGCAGGCCATTGCAGAATCAATAGTAATTGAACTTAGAAAGCTGGTATCAGGTCTTGTGGGACCGGGGGGAAGCGACTATGTTGAGTACCTGATTTCTGTGATGATCTTTATAGCATGCTGTAATCTGGCAGGTGTATTTGGACTTACACCTCCTACCATGGATTTAAATATTACCATTGCTCTGGCTCTGATGAGCATAGTGCTGGTTGAGGCAGCAGGCATTCGTAAAAGAGGCGCCGGAGGATGGCTTAAATCCTTTACTAAACCAATATGGATCATTACTCCAATGAATATCCTGGAGATAGGCATTAAGCCCTTGTCTTTGTGTATGCGACTTTTCGGAAATATTCTCGGAGCTACAGTAATTATGGAACTTATAAGAATGGTAATTCCTATAGGCATACCAACAATTGTCAGCCTTTATTTTGAGTTTTTTGACGGAATTATTCAGGCTTATGTATTTATATTCCTTACAAGTCTCTATATATCAGAGGCAACTGAAAGTGAATAAAGAAAATTTTACCATTAAAAGAATATTTGTATTACAGAAATTTTTTGACCAGAAGGGAGAAATAAAATGGATTTAACAGCTATTGGAGCAGGTATTGCAGCAATTACAGGTATTGGAGCAGGTATAGGTATCGGTATAGCAACGGCAAAGGCAACAGATGCAGTTGCAAGACAGCCGGAGGCCAGCAGTAAGATCATGATGATGCTTATTCTTGGTTGTGCATTGGCAGAGGCTACAGCCATATATGGTCTTGTAGTGGCTTTGATGATTATTTTTGTAAAGTAAAATTCTATGTGGTGTAAAGGGGAAAAAACGTGCTTGATATAGATTTTGCTAATATTTTGTATACGGTTATAAATATTCTGCTCTTATGTCTTATTTTCAGAATCTTTTTATTTAAGAGAGTAGATAAGATTTTGAACGAACGTAAGCAGGAAGCGGACTATGCCAATGAGGATGCTGTGAAAAAGGCTAAGGAAGCAGATGAAGCCCGTAAAAAATACGAAGAAGAACTAAACAGCTTTAATGATAAACGAGATGATCTTATGCGTCAGACTAAGGATGAGGCATATCGTGAGCATGAAAAGATTCTTGATGAAGCCCGCGTGCAGGCTCTTGAAATCCTTGACGAAGCAAAGGTTAATGCCAAAATTGAAAGCGAACGCCAGAAGAAGGTATACGAGGCAGAGCTTAAAGAAATGGTTGTTGATGCTGCTTCAAAAATTGCAGCTACAAGTCACACCGAAGAATCTGACAAATTACTTTATGACAAGTTTATTGAAGAAGCAAAAGGTGTAAAAAATAATGAAGCTAAATAAAAAAGACAAGCATACACTGCAGGACGATTACAGTAAAGCACTTCTTCGTTATGCAGGAACAGCTCCGTCTCAGGAACAGATAAAAAAGATAAGTGAATCCTTAAGCACTCTGATAGGATCAGAGCATATAGATGTCAATGTTGTTGAAGATAAGTCTATAGGCGGTGGATTTATTGTTAAATGCGGTAACTATGAGTTTGACTGGAGCGATGCGGGACGTACCCAGCAGCTTAGGGATGAACTGGTTGACACCGCACCTGGTGATGACTTTCCGGATTCTCATATTATATCCATTCTTAAGGACAAGGTTGTAAATTTTGACCTTGAAATTCAGGACCGTGAAGTTGGAAATATCATGTGGGTAGGTGATGGCATAGCTAATGTAAAGGGCATTGGCCATGCTTTTTACGGAGAAATCATTCAGTTTGAAGACGGAACAAAGGGAATGGTTCAGGATATAAGGGATGATCACATAGGCTGTATTCTTTTTGGCTCTGATGAAAAGCTTCGTCAGGGTTCAAGAGCTGCCAGAACCTATAAACAGGCAGGTATACCTGTAGGAGAACAGTTTGTGGGAAGAGTGATCAATGCCCTTGGTGCACCGATTGATGGTAAGGGTGAGATAAAAGAGACCGCCTACAGACCTATTGAGCAGCAGGCTCCGGGCATTGTTGACAGACAATCTGTTAAGGAACCAATGGAAACAGGTATATTATCCATAGATTCAATGTTTCCTATAGGAAGAGGCCAGCGAGAGCTTATAATCGGCGACAGACAAACGGGGAAAACATCTATTGCCACAGATACCATCATGAATCAAAAGGGTAAAGATGTTATATGCATATATGTTGCTATTGGACAAAAAGAGTCTACTATTGCAAAGCTTGTACAGTCCTTTACCGTTTCCGGGGCAATGGATTATACCATAATAGTAAATGCAGGAGCTGCAGAGCCTGCTCCTTTGCAATATATAGCTCCTTATGCAGGAACCGCTCTGGCAGAGTACTTTATGTATGAAGGCAAAGATGTTCTTATAGTTTATGATGACCTGTCAAAGCATGCTGTGGCATACAGAGCATTGTCACTTCTTTTGGAACGCTCACCGGGACGTGAGGCGTATCCCGGAGATGTTTTTTATCTCCATTCAAGACTTCTTGAAAGATCAAGTAAGCTTTCGGATGCTCTGGGAGGAGGCTCAATAACGGCACTTCCTATTATTGAAACTCAGGCAGGAGATGTATCTGCCTACATTCCTACCAATGTTATATCCATTACTGACGGACAGATTTACCTTGAACAGGATCTGTTTTTTGAAGGAATGAGACCTGCAGTAAATGTGGGACTTTCTGTATCAAGAGTTGGATCTGCAGCTCAGACCAAGGCTATGAAAAAAGCTGCGGGAAGTATACGTATAGATCTTGCCCAGTATCGTGAAATGGCTGTATTTACACAGTTCAGCTCTGACCTTGATGAAATAACCAAGGCGCAGCTGGCTCATGGATCTGTCCTGATGGAACTTTTAAAGCAGCCTTTGGGACAACCCTTTAAAATGTGGGAAATGGTAATTACCCTGGTGGTTGTGGGTGCCGGAATCATGGATGATATTCCAGTCAAAAAAGTGAATGAATTCCGGGCAGCTATGCTCAGATATTATGAGGAAAACGAAAAAGATATTATAACAGAGATAAACGGCTCTAAAAATATGGATGAGGATTTGAAAAAGCGTATTATCCATGCAGCCAGTTTATACAAAGGTAGGTTTGATAACTAGACATTTATAAACAGGAGACAAAACTGTGGCCAATATAAAGGAAATCCAGGATCGTATCAAAAGTGTACAGGATACGATGAAAATTACAAATGCAATGTATATGATTTCCTCCAATAAGCTTAGAAAAGCCAAGAAAGCACTGGAGCAGACGGAACCTTTTTTCTTCGGACTTCAGTCACTTATTTCAAGAGTTGTAAGGCATCTTCCGCCGGAAACAAAACATATATTTCTTGAAACCTTTGAAGATATTCCATTTGAAAAAAGACGCAAGGCATACATGGTCATAACAGATGATAAGGGTCTTGCAGGTGCTTACAATCACAATGTACTAAAGCTTGCTGAAAAGCATATGAAAGAGGATGGAGATAATTACAAGCTATATGTAGTGGGAGAGCTTGGGAGACAGTACTTTACTAATAAGGGAATATCTATTGATGAGGAATTTCGATATACGGCTCAGAATCCAACTCTTTCCAGGGCAAGGCATATAACAGGAAAGATTCTTGATGATTATTTTTCCGGTGATGTACAGGAAGTATACATTATATATACCAGGGTAAAAAATTCCATAGTATCTGAAACCCTTATTCAAAAACTGTTACCCCTTGAAATCATTGCCCAGGCAAAGGATGCAAGTAACAATAAGGTGACAGGTGTCGGAGTATATAATGAGGAATTTTTGATGGAGCCAAGTCCTGAAGCTGTTTTGGACAATATTGTTCCAAACTATATTGACGGATTTATATACGGAGCTCTTGTTGAGTCCTACTGTGCTGTTCAGAATTCCAGAATGATGGCGATGGATACAGCCAATAAAAGCGCAGGCAGTATGATTCATGATCTTTCTATTATGTATAACAGAGAAAGACAGGCAAGGATAACACAGGAAATAACTGAAGTTGTCAGCGGTGCCAAGGCGTTAAAGCACAGTCAGGAAGTACTTAAGAAAATGCAATCACAAACGGAGGAAGCTCTACAGTGAAAGATGGAAAAATCATACAGGTCATGGGACCTGTTGTAGATGTTGTATTTGAAGAGTCTACACTCCCTTATATAAAAGATGCCCTTGAGGTGGATGTTAATGGACAAAAACGCATTATGGAAGTTGCCCAGCATATAGGAAACAATACAGTAAGATGTATTATGCTCTCCGCCAGCGAAGGGCTTTTCAGAGAAATGAGAGTTCACGTGACAGGTGGACCTATAAAAGTTCCCGTAGGTGAAAAAACACTTGGACGACTCTTTAATGTTCTCGGAGATACAATCGATAAAGGTGAAAGCCTTGATGAAGAGGAACACTGGTCAATTCACAGAAAACCACCTGAGCTTATTGATCAGAGCCCTGTAGTGGAAGTACTTGAAACCGGAATAAAGGTTATAGATCTTCTTGAACCCTATGCAAAGGGAGGAAAAATAGGTCTTTTTGGCGGAGCCGGTGTTGGTAAAACCGTACTTATTCAGGAACTTATACAGAATATAGCTACAGAGCACGGTGGATATTCCATATTTACAGGAGTCGGAGAAAGATCAAGAGAAGGCAATGACCTTTGGACTGAAATGAAGGAGTCCGGAGTTCTTGCTAAAACCGGATTGGTATTTGGACAGATGAATGAACCACCGGGAGCCAGAATGAGAGTTGCGGAAACCGGACTTACCATGGCAGAATTCTTTAGAGATGTTAGACATCAGGATGTGCTTTTATTTATAGATAATATTTTCAGATTTATCCAGGCAGGATCAGAGGTTTCATCCCTTCTTGGACGTATGCCTTCAGCAGTTGGATATCAGCCTACTTTGGCAACGGACCTTGGAGAACTTCAGGAAAGAATAGCTTCCACCAAAAATGGATCCGTAACCTCTGTTCAGGCTGTTTATGTACCTGCGGATGATCTGACTGACCCGGCGCCTGCCACAACCTTTGCTCATCTTGATGCTACTACGGTTTTATCAAGAAAAATTGTTGAGCAGGGAATATATCCGGCTGTGGATCCACTTGCCTCTTCAAGTCGTATTCTGGAGGCAGAGGTAGTGGGAAAGGATCATTACGAAACTGCTACAAAGGTTCAGGAAATACTTCAGAAGTACAAAGAACTTCAGGATATCATTGCAATTCTTGGTATGGAAGAGCTGGGTGAAGAGGACAGACGTACTGTAGCCAGAGCCCGCAGAATACAGAGATTTTTGTCACAGCCATTCCATGTGGCTGAGCAGTTTACTTCTGTTCCCGGTAAATATGTGGCATTAAAAGATACTGTTGAAGGCTTCCAGGCAATAATAAACGGAGATATGGATGATTATCCGGAAGGAGCTTTCTTTAATGTAGGTACCCTGGACGATGTTATTGCCAAAGCTAAGACCATGTAAAAAATGGCCGATATTAATTATGGAGAAAAAATATGCTTGAATCGGTAAATGATTCTCATCTTTTTCGCTTACAGGTTATTTCTGTTAACGGTATCTTTTTTGACGGGAAATGCAAGGCTGTCATACTTCCCTGTGTTGACGGGGAGGCAGCATTCATGGCCCATCATGAAGAGGTATTTACAGCGATATATGACGGTGAGATAAAAATTCAAAAAGAAGACGGTTCCTGGATAGAAGCGGTGGTAAGTCTTGGTTCTGCGCAATATGCCAATAACAGGTGTACGATAATAGTTGATACCTGTGAACTTCCTGAGGAAATTGATGCAAGGCGTGCCAGTGAAGCTCTTGAGCTTGCCAAGGAACATATGAGGCAGCAGCAGTCCATACGAGAACTTCGTATGTCACAGGCTGCCATGGCCAGAGCCTTGACGAGACTTAAATTTTCAACATCTAACAAGATTAATTTGGATTAATACAGAGGTAGTAAATTGAAGAAAATAGCTCTTGTAATGGATGGTTGGGGAAGATATATAACATATGCCTGGATAAAGGGAATTATGGACAGGATAAAGGAAACTGATGAAGAAGTAAGTTTGTATATCTTCAACAGTTCCGGTAACTGGCTAAATGATATGGCATATAATATGGCAGAGTATAATATTTATAATCTGCCCAATCTTTCTGCCTTTGATGCAATTGTTCTGGAGCTATTAAATGTATCTGTTGATCCCGTAAGAATAGAAATAATTAATAAAGCATTAAAAAGCGGTGTCCCTGTTTTTTCAATCAATATGAAAATAGAGGGTGCTTATTTCGTTGGCATAGATAATTACAGAGCGGAAAAGCAGATGGTCAGTCATATGATCCTAAAGCATAAGTGTCGCAGATTCTGGTGCTTTATGGGACCTTCCCTTAATTTTGAAAACAGGGAAAGAATACGGGCTATAAGGGACTGTCTTGGAGAAAATAATATCGGAATTAACGATAAGTATATTTCCTGCGGTTCCTACGAGTTTGAAAACGGGTACAATAGTTTCGTAAGATTTTTTAATCAGGAGGGATCCATTCCTGATGCAATAATATGCGGTAATGACAATATAGCTGTTGGTGTTTATGAAGCGGCTATTTCCAGAGGCTTTTCTGCGCCTCAGGACTTCTGCCTGTCAGGCTTTGATAACTTTGATGATGCCGGATTTTATTCCCCAAGAATATCTACAATTTCAACAGGAAGAGAGAATATCGGACATCAGTGTATGGATCTGATACTGCGACTTTGGGACGGATTTGAGATTCCAAAGGAAAGCTATGTGGATTACGGACTGATTTTTCAGGATAGTTGTGGATGTGAAAGACCGCAGAGAAATTTAAGAGAATATAAAAGAGAAACAGTATTGACCAATATCTATAATGAGTATTTTATGCGTTCTCTTTTGCACTTTACATCTGAACTCAGGCAGTGTTCCAATGTAGAAGATCTTGTGAATTTCCTTCCTATGCTTGTACCTGAGATAAAGTGCTCCGGACTATATATTGTGCTGGATGACAATATCCATAGCTTTAAGAAAAACAGACAGGTACAGGATCCATATCAGGAACATGAAAATCTGTTTAAAAGAGACGGATATCCGGATAAAATGCAGGTGGCTTTTGCTTATGAAAAAAATGAAAGACGAAGTAAAGCCGGAGAAGAAATAACTTCACTTTTTCCTTTCTTTGAAGATAAAAAGACAAGGAATTATCTTTTTCTCCCCATACATTTCGAAGAATATACAGTAGGATATATTGTTGTAAGGGATGGGGATTATATAATGAACAGGCAGTACTGGTTTAATTTTGCCACCAACATAAATTCATCTCTGGAAAACCTTTATCGTAAGGAAGAACTGGCATATATGAATCAGAAGCTGTCGGTACAGAGCATGACCGATTATCTTACAGGCTGTTATAACAGACTTGGACAGCAGACTCTTGGGATTAAGTTCTATGAGTACAGAAAAGCTGCAGGTAAATCTGTGGTACTGATGTATGCCGATCTTGACGGCCTAAAAAATATTAATGATAACTATGGTCATGACAGCGGAGATGTGGCCATTAAGGCTCTGTCTGCAGCTCTTAAAAATTTTGCTGACAGTGAAGCTATAATCGCCAGAATCGGCGGCGATGAGTTTATGATCATTCAGGAATATCATTCACAAAACGGAGTGGACGAGTTCATAGGAAATATCAGAAACTATGTTTCCGAGGTACAAAAGAAACAAAGTCTTCCTTATCAGCTAAGTGTCAGTATCGGATATGAAATAACGGATCCTGGTATGAGCTGCAGCTTTGAAGAGTACATTGTCAGAGCTGAAAAGAAAATGTATAAGGAAAAAATGAAAAAGAAAAACAGAAGAAAATAATTTAAAGACAAAATTAAGATGTCATGCGAAAAAAGCATGGCATCTTTTTTACCTTAAATTTACTAATGACTTTTATGATTATTCAGATAAAATCTAAAAAAGTTTTTACAGGGGATAAATTGTACCTATACTTTAGGTGGTTACATTGTTGTTTTTGCTATATTACACTTGTTTGTAAAAATAGTATGAATATTTTCTAAAATTTACCCAATTCACCCTTTTTGTCCTTACAAATTTGTTGTTTTTGACGTCTTTGTGCGATAAAATTATTATGTTATAGGCTCTTTATCGCTATACCATGTTCAAAATAACGGAAAAGGAGGTAAACTCATTGGCACAGGAATCCATTCAGGCTATTCGTGAAGCTGAAAATGCTGCTTCTGAAAAAGAGAAGGAAGCAAAGATCAAAGCTGATGAAATTGTAGCAAAAGCAAAGACAGATGCTGAAAGCTTGATTAAATCACGCATTGATGAAGCCAAAAAAGCAGGCGCAGCCTCACTTGAAAATGCCAGTGCACAAAACGAATCTATCATCGCAAAGGCAAAAGAGGAAGCTAAATCTGAGATTGAAGGTTTAAAGGCTTCTGTTACGCAGAAGGAAAGCGAAGCTGTAAAAGCTATTGTTGATGCATTGATTTGAAATCCGTTTTTTTTATTAAATCATTACGAAAAAATAAGAAAGGAGGGTTATCATGTCTGTACTGCCAATGAAACGAGTTCTTATCATAGGCCTTAGAAAAGATAGAAAGCAGATGCTGGAACTATTACAACGTAAAGGTGCTCTGCAGATAATTACCACAAAGGCAGAAGAAGATGATCAGAACGATGTTTTTAAACATATTGACATGTCAGGTGCAAGGGCGACCTTTGATAAGAATGTTGTACTTGCTACCTCTGCACTTGCTGTTCTTGACTCGGTAGTACCTTCAACAGGTGGCGGCGGAATGTTTGCAGGACGTGAGAAAATGTCTCTCACAGACTATGAAACAAACACTAAGCGAAGAGATAAGATCATGGAAATGGTATATGACCTGAATGCTTTATCAAAAAAGTCAGCTGAAATCCAGGCAGATATACCAAAGTACGAAGCTCAGCTTGAAGCTTTGTCACCATGGATGCAATTTGAACTTCCGCTTGAGTTTAACGGAACCAAAACCACAAAAGCTTTTGTTGGTACTCTTCCCAATGAACAGACAATGCAGCAGATTCTGGAAGAAATTCATAAGAATTCTCCGGAAATTGAAGGTGTTGATGTGTCAATAATAAGCGCTTCAACTGAACAGACATGCGTACTCATCGTATGTCACAAAAATGACGCAGCAAGACTTGAAGAGACGCTACGCCGAATGAATTTTGCAAGACCTGTGGTTTCAGGAGGTGTTCCTGCAAATCAAGCCGGAGAAATTCAAAACAGACTTAAGAAGCTTCATGAAGAAGCTGATAAGACAAAAGAAAAAATTGCTTCTTACGGACCAAAAAGAGATGATCTTAAGTTCATTATAGATTACTTCAAAATGAGGTCTGATAAATATGAAATTATAAGTGGTCTTTCACAGACAAAGAGAGTTTTCCTTATTGACGGTTATATTCCGGCAAAGGATGCCTCATCACTTCAGTCACTTCTGGAATCAAGATTTGATTGTGCAATCGAGATGAAAGATCCGGATCCATCCGAAAACCCACCGGTTAAGCTTAAGAATAACTGGTATGCTACTCCTGTTGAGGGTGTTGTAGCAGGTTATTCCCTTCCGAATAAGTTTGAAATTGATCCTACATTTATAGCATCACTTTTCTATTATTGCTTATTTGGACTGATGTTATCAGATGCCGGATATGGACTTGTAATGATAATCTTTTGCGGAGTTGTTCTTGCCAAGAACAAAAACATGGAAGAGGGAACAGCCAAGTTCATCAAGATGCTTTTAGGATGCGGCATAGGAACACTGTTCTGGGGTGTAATGTTTGGATCCTTCTTTGGAGATGCTGCCACAAAGATTGCCACAACATTCTTTGGAGTTACGGAAGTTCCAAACTTCTTCCCATTTGCACCGGTTTGGTTTGATACCATAAAAGAACCGATCAGAATGCTTGGATTTGCCTTTATTATAGGACTTGTTCACATGTTTACAGGACTTGGTGTTCTTGCATACATGGATCTTAAACAAGGCAAGGTACTGGATGCAATATACGATGTACTCTTCTGGTACATGCTCCTTATCGGTTGCGTAGGACTTCTCCTTACAACAGATATGATTGCATCAATGTTTAATATTAACATTAACTTCCCACCGGCATTTGCCACTGTAATGATGGTTATGGCCCTTGTAGGTGCGGTAGGAATAGTCCTCTTTGGAGGAAGAGAATCCAAGAACCCATTCAAGAGAATATTAAAAGGTCTGTATGCACTATATGGAATCAGCAGTTACTTAAGTGATATGCTTTCATATTCAAGACTTCTTGCTCTTGGACTTGCTACAGCAGTTATTTCTCAGGTATTTAACCAGATGGGTACAATGGCAGGAAACGGACCGGTAGGAATCGTATTATTTATATTGGTATTCCTTGTAGGACATACCCTTAACCTGCTAATAAATGCTCTTGGTGCTTATGTTCATACCAACCGTCTTGAATACGTAGAATTCTTTGGTAAGTTCTACAATGGCGGTGGTAAAGAGTTTTCACCATTTAAAGAGAATACAAATTATTACAATGTACAGGAATAACATCTATGAGATGTTAACCATATTTTCCGGAGCTGAATACTACAGCTCTAAACTCAAACAAAACTATTAAGTTTATGGAGGACACATTTTATGGAAAACTTAGGAATTTTCTTCGCAATTCTCGGTGCAGCACTTGCAGCATTACTTGCTGGCGCAGGATCAGCAAAAGGAACAGGTATGACAGGTCAGGCAGCTGCCGGCGTAGTAACAGATGACCCATCACAGTTTGGTCATGTTCTCGTACTTCAGCTTCTTCCTGGTACACAGGGTATCTACGGTCTTCTTGTAGCATTCATTGCTCTTCAGAACCTCGGTGTTATCTCCGGTAATATCGAAGATATCTCTCTTGTAAAGGGACTTGCATATCTTGCAGCTTGCCTTCCAATCGCAATTGTTGGTTATATCTCAGCTATCAATCAGGCTAAAACAGCTGTTGCATCAATCGCACTTGCAGCTAAGCGTCCAGATCAGTTCGGTAAATCAATGATTTTCCCTTCAATGGTTGAGACATATGCTATCCTTGCTCTTCTGATTTCTTTCCTGGCACTGAATGGTGTAAGTTCATTAACATTCTAATAGTCAAGAGAAAAAACAGGAGGAATTGTAATGGCAGGACTTGATAAAATACTTAGCCAGATAAAAGCTGAATCCGATGCAGCCATAAATGAACTTGTTTCAAAGGCGGAGAAGGAAGCAGCTGATATCAAAGCTCAGGCCGAAAAAGAGGCCAATGAAGCGGTAGAAAAAATAAACCGCGAATCAGCTAGTCGCCTGTCAGATCAGAAATCCAGAGCTGAGTCAGCAGCTGCTCTTGCAAAGAGGCAGATGCTCCTTGCCGAAAAACAAAGACTCATAGGTGAGGTTATAGAAAAAGCAAAGGGTAATCTCTTGAACCTATCAGATAATGAATATTTTGATACAGTTCTTAAGCTTGTTAAAAAGAATGCACTTCCTCAGGATGGTGAGATTATTTTTAACGAAAAGGACTTAAAGAGACTTCCTTCGGATTTCTCATCAAAGGTTTCAGCTGCCGCAGCAGAGTGTAAGGGCAGTTTGAAGGTTTCAAATGAAACAAGACCTATTGATGGCGGATTTGTACTAGCATATAACGGAATTGAAGAAAACTGTTCAATTTCCGCATTATTCGAAACTAATGTTGAAGAATTACAGGACAAAATACAGACCCTGCTATTTAAGCAGTAACATGTCAGTGAAAGGATAGATATGTCTGAAGAATATATTTACGCGGTAGCGAGAATAAGAGGTAAAGAACTGTCTCTTTTAAACGGACAGTTCATGGACTCTTTGATCGCATCCAAAAATTACCAGGAATGTCTTCGTCTCCTTTCCGATCATGGCTGGGATACAGGCGAAGGTGATGCTCCTGAGGTGCTCCTCAAAAAGGAACGTGATAAAACATGGCAGTTCATCTCAGAGCTTGTTCCGGATATGTCTGTTTTCGATGTGTTTCTGTATGCCAATGATTACCACAATCTGAAGGCAGCAGTAAAAGAAGTTGTTGAAAACTCCGAACATAGCGGTATTTATATGGAAAAGGATCAGTGTACAATTGATCCAAGGCTTATACAAAAGGCTATGCAGGAAAGAGAATACTCACTGCTACCTACGGAAATGCAGAATGTTGCCAAAGAAGCCCTGGATGTGCTTTTGCACACCGGTGACGGACAATTGTGTGATGTAATAATTGATAAAGCTGCTCTTGAACGTATTTATGAATCAAGTAAAAAAGTTCGCAGTGAAATCATGGAACTCTACGGAGAGCTCACTGTTGCATCCGCAGATATCAAAACTGCAATTCGTGCCTGCAGAACAGGTAAAGATAAGCAGTTTCTTGAAAGGGCACTTGCACAGTGCGATTCACTTGATATTAAACGTCTGGCAGAAGCGGCTGTGGATAGTCTGGATGCTATTTACGAATATTTAGAGCGCACAACCTATTCAGACGCGGTTTCCGAGATAAAGAAATCGCCTTCTGCATTTGAGCGTTGGTGCGACAATCGCATCATAGAGAGTATCAGACCACAGATTCACAATCCGTTTACAATCGGCCCTCTGGCAGCATATATACTGGCACGGGAAAATGAAATCAAGACGGTTAGAATTATTTTATCCGGAAAGATAAATGATCTGGCAGAGGATTCTGTCAGGGAAAGGGTAAGGGAAATGTATGTATAGAATAGCAGTCATGGGTGATACAGACAGTATCTACGGATTTGCTGCTCTTGGCCTTGATACATACCCTGTCACAGACCCTGTTGCAGCAAGCAAAAAGCTTCGTGAGCTGGCTGAAAGCGACTACGCCGTAATCTATATCACAGAAGCTCTTGCAGATAAATTAACTGCAGAAATAGATCACTACAGAGAAATGATGTTGCCGGCAATCATCCTTATTCCGGGGGTATCCGGAAATACAGGAAAGGGTATACAGGCTGTTAAGAAGTCAGTAGAGCAGGCTGTTGGCTCAGACATCATATTTGGCTCATAAAGAATAAATACTGTTATGTAGCACTTTTTATCTTGCGGTAAATAATCGCGGAAATGGAGCACAATAGAATGAGTACAGGAACAATTAAAAAAATTGCCGGACCTCTTGTTATAGCCAGAGGTATGGGCGATGCAAATATGTTCGACGTTGTTCGTGTTAGTGAACAGCGACTGATCGGTGAGATCATCGAAATGCATGGCGATGAAGCTTCCGTTCAGGTATATGAGGAGACATCCGGTCTTGCTCCGGGATCTCCCGTTGAATCAACCGGTCAGCCTATGAGTGTTGAACTCGGACCGGGTCTGATAGGTAGTATCTATGATGGTATTCAGAGACCTCTGGATGACATTATGAAGGTTACAGGAGGTAACCTCCTTAAGCGTGGTGTTGAAGTACCTTCTCTTAAAAGAGACAAAAAATGGCACTTTGTTCCTTGCGTAAAAGTGGGGGATAAGGTTGTTGAAGGAGATGTTTTAGGTACTGTAGAGGAAACACCTATAGTAACTCAGAAGATCATGGTTCCACCGGGTGTTTGTGGAGAAGTGGTTGAAATTACAGAAGGTGAATATACAGTTACAGATAATGTAGCAAAAATTAAGGGTGAAGGCGGATTTACAACAGATATAGGCCTCATGCAGAAATGGCCTGTTCGTAAAGGTCGTCCTTATAAGGCTAAACATTCGCCTGATATGCCTCTTATTACAGGTCAGCGTATCATCGATATGCTCTTCCCGATTGCCAAGGGTGGTGTGGCAGCTGTTCCGGGACCTTTCGGTTCAGGTAAGACAGTCGTACAGCATCAGCTGGCTAAATGGGCAGAAGCTGATATCGTTGTTTACATTGGTTGTGGTGAGCGTGGTAATGAGATGACAGACGTTCTGAACGAGTTCCCTGAACTGATCGATCCTAAGACAGGACATTCACTGATGGAAAGAACAGTTCTTATCGCCAATACATCCGATATGCCTGTTGCAGCTCGTGAAGCCAGTATTTATACAGGTATTACAATTGCTGAGTACTTCCGTGATATGGGTTATTCAGTAGCCCTCATGGCTGACTCAACATCCCGTTGGGCTGAGGCTCTTCGTGAAATGTCAGGACGTCTTGAAGAGATGCCCGGTGAAGAAGGATACCCTGCTTACCTTGGTTCTCGTCTGGCACAGTTCTATGAGCGTGCAGGAAGAGTTAACTGCCTTGGTAGCGATGACAGAGAAGGATCTCTTTCAGTTATCGGTGCCGTATCTCCTGCCGGTGGTGATATTTCAGAACCTGTAACACAGGCTACACTTCGTATCGTTAAGGTGTTCTGGAGACTGGACGCAAACCTTGCTTATAAGCGTCACTTCCCGGCTATCAACTGGTTGGAATCATATTCACTGTATGATCAGATGGATAAATGGTTCTCAGATAATGTTGCTGAAGACTGGATGGATTATAAGAGTAGAATCATGTTACTTCTGCAGGATGAATCCACACTTCAGGAAATGGTACAGCTGATCGGTGAAGATGCACTTTCAGCTCCTGACAGACTTAAGATGGAAGCTGCAAGATCTATCCGTGAAGATTTGCTTCAGCAGAATGCGTTCATGGAAGAAGATACATATACATCACTTCATAAGCAGTACATGCTCATGAAACTTGTAATGGCTTTCTATGATATCTGCGGACAGGCCCTTAATAAAGGCGCTGATATCAACAAGCTGATTGCTATGGACGTTCGTGAACCAATTGGACGTTTCAAGTATACAGATGAAAAAGATGTTGATGCAAGATTCAAAGAAATTGAGCAGAAGCTGATTC
>JAILBM010000022.1 GCA_024680925.1 Butyrivibrio sp. | reverse complement strand
CTTACAGTTACTGTCTTTGTTTCCTCTGACATATTTATTGCAATTACAACATCTGAAATCGAAATTTCGTTGCCTTCTGTGTCTGTGACAGTTCCGCCTTCCACACTCTTTAACATAAAGCAGACATCATCATCTGATATTTCTTCAAGGGCAGTGACATCACCCCTTGCAATTACAGGGAATGCGTTCCTGATGGCGATGGCTTTTTTGTAATAATTATAAATAGAATACTCATCTCCAGCCTGCTCATCAAAAGAAGCATATTTCATATCTATGTTATCCATGTCAGCAGGTCCGTCGCACATGCCCTCTGCATCTGCATCATCTGACCAGTACATTGGGGCACGTTTATTTTCATCTTTGCCCGAACCTGACATGCCAAGTTCCTCACCGTAATAAATAAAGGCATTGCCACTCATCATAAGATTCAAGGCTCCCGCAAACTTAGTCATATCCTCTGACCCTTCACCTACATAATATCCGGCACTTCTTGCCATATCATGATTAGTATAAAAAGGTGCTGCAATATAGTCTTCATTGTACTCACTGTAGGTTTCCTGCATGGCCTCAAGACCGCTTGCAAACTTAAGTGCACTGTATCTTGAATGGGCTGCCTTGGAAATAATGCCCTCACTTCCGGAATAGTCAAATTCAAAAAGTGAATCAATTCCGCTGGCATAGTATTTTGCATAGGTAGCCTGATTTGTCCAGGCTTCACCAACAATGTAGGCATCACTTTTATAACTTTTTACAGTGTCCACAAACCAGCCAAGCTCGCTTATACTGTTTTCATTATTGCCATAATCGTAGTAAAGAACAGCATCCATTCTAAAGCCGTCTGCACCATGGTCAATCCAGAATCTGGCCATTTCCGAAAGCTCTGCTCTTACGGCTTCATTTTCAAGATTAAGGTCCGGCATCTCAGACCAGAATCTGGCTTCGTAGTACCAGTTTGTTCCCGAAAGTTTGCTGTAACCATCCTGCTCTTGTCTGGAAAAATTGTAATACTCAACATAGGGACAATCTTCTGCATTTGGCTCTGCATCTGCCGAAAGACTTCTCAAATAAGCAGCTGCTTCCTTGAACCATTCATGCTGAGTTGAAGTATGATTTATTACGGTATCCAGGATTACGTTGATTCCCCTCTTATGACAAGCTTCTATAAGTTCGTCAAAGTCCTCTAAAGTACCGTACTGGGGGTCTATATCCATATAATCTGTAACGTCATACTTGTGATAAGTTGTTGAAGGACAAACCGGCATAAGCCATATTTCATCACATCCAAGATCTGTAAAGGATTCCGGATCTCCGTCATTTATATAATCAAGCTTTTCAATAAGTCCCTGAATATCTCCTATACCATCGCCGTCGCTATCGTAGAAGGAATATAAAAAGACTTCATAGCATGTGCGGTAGTTGTCATCAATATATTGCAGTTTAAGATCATAGTCAGGTATGTAGGTGGCTATGCTGGTATCATTTGCAGTTATTGCGTTTGAACCTTCTGAGTCTTCGGTTTCTGTGGCAGTTGCTGTGTTTGCTGTGACTGCAGTTCCGGTTGTGGTTGGGCTTGTGCCCTCTGTTTCACCAATAGCTGTAGTTGATGAGTCATAAGTGCTCATTGTATCTTTACTGCCATTTGATCCTCCACATGCTGAAAGCAGCACTGCTGATGCAATTGCGACACTTATTATTCCCTTTTTACTTTTTTTCATATGTTCTCCATTTCATTTACGGTGATAGATTTGATTTGTATTCTTATATGATTTAATCGGTAAATAAACTATGTAACAATGATTCTCCTGTAATGTTGATTTCAAATATGGTTAATCATGTTTTCGGAATCGTTTCCAATAGCATTAGTATAATAAATAGGTTGCTAATATTCAAGCTTTAAGACATTTTTCCCCTCTGGATTCACTTTCTTATGAAACCCGCAGCATGGACGGTTTTCTATTTGAAGTTGCCAGAATATATGGAGTTTTGCAATTTCTATAATATTACAGTTTATAATACCGTTTGCATATTATCTCTTTATCAGCATAAATCTATCAGTATCATTAATGAGTTAAGTTTAGCCCAATATTACGTATGTTTTCACAATTATTTGTATAGCATTTTTTATTTTTTTACCATATGCTATACAATTCTCTTGAAAAATTGTCCTAATTCCTTGTTTTGTATAGTATTATTCATTATTTCCTCATTATGCTATACATATTTGGGGAATTTGTATAGCATTTTCATTTTTTTCTAAATATGCTATACAAAGATAAGACAACCAAC
>JAILBM010000418.1 GCA_024680925.1 Butyrivibrio sp. | reverse complement strand
CTCGGAGCTGATAAATCGCATTATGACTGTATAAGCTATTACAAGACAACAGATATGCTCATGTCAGTAGCTCCTGATATATTCAGCAGGGGTGCACATAACCTGACTACATCGATGATGTCATCTATATATAACTTTACCACATTCCAGCTTATAGACGGTCAGGGGCAAGCGCTTGGTGTAAATACGCAGAGCGGTTCGCTTATTGCTAATAATCGTTTCAATACAAGTATGTATAACAATGCCAATCTTTTAATTATTGGAGGTTCAGGCGCAGGTAAATCATTTACCGAAATGGTCTTTGGCAGTAGGGAAAGACTCACAGGAATAAATACTTATTATATCCTCCCCGTAAAAGGTCACGAATATAAAGGCATGTGTGAAAGGCTTGATGGAACATTTGCCTCACTTGGACCTGGTTCGGATAATTGTATAAATCTTCTTGAGATAAGACCGGAAAAACGAAACTATCAGGAAAGCGAAGATGATACTGATTCAAGAAAGCTTTCAAAACAAAGTCTCAGAGCAAAAAAGATAACATCTATAAGCACATGGCTTCAACTCATACAAAGGAGAGGTGATACTCCTCTTAACAGTAGAGAGCTTAACAGTGTGAATACTGCACTTGTGGAGTTATATGAAGACTTTGAGATTACTGATGACAATAACAGCATTTACAACAGTGACGGCGAGATAAAGCGAATGCCAATTCTCAGTAACCTGTATGACAAGCTTAAAAACTTCAGCGAACTTGAAAGGCTTTTATCAACCTTGGAACCCTGGGTAAAAGGAAGCTGCAGGAACATGAACGGTCTTACAAATATAGACCTTGAAAAGAAATGTATTGTCTTTGACGTTGACGAATCGATGATAGGTAAAGAACTGCTGCCTGGATTCATGTATATAGCCTTTGATTGTTGCTACGAACTTACCAAAGCAAATACAAATGGGTATTCTGATATCGTTCTTGATGAGGTATGGAAGATGTTACAGAATCCCGCGTGTGCAGAACAGGTTCAGGACCTTTCGAAGCTTATAAGAGGATATGGCGGAGCAGTTACCATAGCAACTCAGGAAATAAAAGATTTCCTTGAAAGCTCACATGGTTTTGGTTCATCAGTCATAAATAATACAAAAATCAAGTTCATCATGGGAATGGAAAAAGAAGATCTTATAAGACTGGATAAGATACTTGATCTTCGAGAATCTGATAAAGGAAGCATACTCCATTTTTCAAGAGGACAGGGACTGCTTATGACTAACAGAAACCAGATTCCGTTGCAAGTTGTAGCTTCGGATCTTGAGACATACTACTTCACTACCGACCTGAGTGTCAAGAAGAGACTTGGTCCTAAACTAAGAGCGGCCGGAATGATAGACTAACCGATTATTACAGGCTAATAGATTATTAAAGTAAATAAACTATAAAAGATTTAATAGATTATTAAAAATAATCTATTAGCCAGATAATAGATTATAAAACAGCTTAATAGACTATTAAATAACAGATTATAAAGTATTTAATAGATTATTAAAAATAACAGTCTATAAGAATAATAACAGATTATAAAACTCTTATAGATTATCACACAAATAGTCATTAGAAAGGAGTTTAAAGATGACTAAACCAGTATTTACTATTTCAAAGACAAAGGTGGTAACCATGCCATATGGAGAAAGACAGCTTCTTGAGATTATCAGAAGGCTTGGAGTCATCAGAGTCGACCAGTTATCAAAGATTGCAGGTTATACTGCGGCTGATAAAGACAGATACAGCTACTTCGTACATGATCTTCTTTACAGGGATAACGGAATCAGAGTAACAGACGACGGATACATCGTATCAGCAGGTATTAAGAAGTTCAAGAGCGGGTTTGCAGAATGTCTATGGGATGTTATTAAAAACAAGGAAACACTTGACCTTGACCTTGTAGAGCGTGCTGAGGCGCCTTGCGACCTGTTCTATCAGCAATCAGATGGGACTGTAGTTATCGATACTTTCATCGACTCCTCCAATGTCAAGGCACTTCCTTATATCCAGGAAAGATACTACGCCAGACAGCTTTGTGAGAACGACGAGGATGACTGTTCCGTGCTTAATATCTTTGTTGTTACAGATCCCGACATCGCAGTAAAAATAGCAAAGGAATACAAGATGACAATGCCTTATAAAATATGCTTACTTGACTATGATGCAATAAATAATGGTATTCCTGGTATCAGATATCTTTCTAAAAAGCAGTAAGAAAAGGTGTAAAAATGCACCATTTTGACAACTGAATATAAACCTTCAAAATGGTGAATTTTTTGCACATAACGACAAGCTGAAAATTCACCATTTTCATATATACAAATACAGATGGGTACTGTATTTTTTAATTTTTGAAAGGGTGGCGTGTAGAGTAAATTGCTCGCACAGACTTTAGGCAGGGCATAAATTTATCTTTACACAGGAAGTGCCTGTTAAGGTACTGATATTTAAAATAGCTCTAATAAGAGTGTGACATTGGACAGTTTTTATAGGCGTAAGGTAGTAGTTACATAAATATGAATATGTTATATGTTTAGCGTTTGTTGGAGTTGTGTGTATATAGGTGGCGATAAGTAATATAAGGTGTACTAAATGGAATGGGTGTAGGTGGTTGAGTTGTTTGGTTTTCTTTTGAGTTGTTAAAATAGATACCTCCGCTCCGTCCAACCCATAACCTTTTCAAAAACAAACCCGCGCGAACAAATGAACACTTCCTGCTACCACGAAATAATATGATAAACCACTCCCCATCGTCGCATAATCATCTCCGAACCTCTCTCTATTACCCTGCCGCGTGAAGCCATAAAATAAATACCGCCGATACCCCGAGATGTTTAGTTCTAGATGTGAGTTGTTAAAATAGATAACCTGCTGCCCCGTCATAACCTACCACTCAAAAACAATCCCCGAAGCACAATCCCCCACCCATATATAAGATACCGTACCGGTACATACCGACAACCCGCATAAACAATCTAATACCCTGCGGCTAAATAAACTGCATTGATAAGACAAACCCCTGTCGTGGAATAGATAAGGGATAAAAAGAAATGATCAGAGGGTAGATAAGAAGGATGCGATTCCCGATAGATAAGGATACTCCCCGCGCAGGGATAAGATACCATGGACTGATATAAAGCAGATACCTTTGCTCGTAGGGTAAACATAAATACAGCACCGAGTTGTTTAGTCCCAGATGCGAGTTGTTAGAATGATAGTCTGCTGCCTGCAGGCACTCCCTGAATAGATGTTCCGGTAACAGATCCTGCATCCATAGAAGAAAATCATAGGCATACCAAGAACCGATTAGGAACAAGCAAAGAACGCACCTGGATATCCTGCTCTGACTATCTGTATATCTCCATATATTCTCCCGTGCATTTCCGATATGGTATAATTGGGGCTTCGCAATCATATCCGTACATCACTCATCACAAGGCTTCATATAGATATATTAAGCTGATGGCCATAAAAGCATATGCCACACAGAGCTGTTTTTATTCCAGATGCGGGATGTTGGCTGTACAAGCATAAAGCCATATAAATCATTCCCCGGATACACTAACGTTCCCAAGTCTGCTTCTGCATACCTTATCATATCCTCTTATAACCTTATCTATCCTTATGGCATATAAGCATACCTTGCCATAGCTTGAATATCCATTGCATAGCTTATCAAACATTATGTGT
>JAILBM010000417.1 GCA_024680925.1 Butyrivibrio sp. | reverse complement strand
CACAGAGATAAAAACGATCAAATATCCCAAATAGCTCTTAAAGCATATTAAAACAATCATCTGTAATATAAAGGTGATGATCTTAAAAACAATTCCAGATCTGACAAGAAGATAATTTTTTTGATCTGCTGTAACCAATATCGTCCTGTAAATAAAAAAATACGACATTGTTGTTCCAATAAGATTTAAAAAATAGAAAATATATAAGTTTGGTATATCACTTGGCAAATTAACAATATATTTCAAAAAAGGAATCAAGCAGATACCAATTGTAAATACCACAGCAGCAATTATTAAAAACACTTTTCTGAAAAAAGCAACTAAAGAAGCCAGTTTTTCCTGATCATTATCTGCTAAAGGCTTATACATACGATACATCATTGCTGTCGTCATTCCAAGATCTGCGATTGACAACATTCCAAGCACATTTGCAAAAAGGCCGTTTATACCAAAATAACTGGATGAAAGTGTCCTGGCAAATACTATTCGTCCAACCATGGTAATTCCAAGATTGATCATATTCTGGAACACCGACATTCCAATATTCTTTTTTGCTTTTTGAGTTCTAGATTCCAATTTAAATTACTCCCCCGATGTAACTATTGATCAGATATTATTTAGATATTATTTTTCTGATTTTTCCAGCAATTTTGCTGCAGTACAAAGATTTCACAAAATATCTGTTAAACCTCGTTAAATCCATATCCATAAACCATTTGTACAATTCAATGTCAATGATTTCGTCTTTATGCTCCATCATCAGTTTCTGCGGCGCTATATAACGGGTTTTAATACTTTGCTCAGGTAATCTTAACTTATATTTAAAATCTCTTTTCATAGATTTAATATTATCTTTAGTCCAATTAAAACCGTAATCATTAGGAGATGCTCCCTCCGCAACAATTTCTATTGCTGTTCTGTAACACTTTTCACAGTGACAGCAATTATCTCCTGAATCTGACTCCCAGCATACATGAAGCCTTATTTTATAGTCATGTTCATTCTTTTCCTGGATTATATAATGAATTTTCTGCTGACGATCAAGCTCATAACCATCATGGTATGTTGCACAGCCGCAATAGCTCATATAATTATCAATCGTAGGATCACTTGCACAAGTATAGGTTCCTTTTGCATAAGCCGGAAATGATGAAGCTATATAAACCTTGCCCAATTGTTTTTTATAAGCAACAGGTGCCATGTGAGATATTATTGCAATGCCATGCTGAAATCCATGATACCAATCATCCTTTGATGCACTGACAAGCCCTGTTAAACAAGGCTCATTAATCACCTTCTTCATAGCCGTTTTAATTGGAATAAAATCAAGCTTATAGTCTTCAGCAGTTTTCTTTATTCCGTTTTCAACTTTTCTCCATCCACTATCATTGTTTATGTCAACATCAGGTCCCCAAAGTGTTGCCAATATCGGTTTTTCATCTATATGCCTGAATAGACTTGTATAGGCATCAACTCCGCCTCTAAACAACAGAGCTGATCTATCATGCTTCCCCACAGAATTATAAGAGACATTTTTTACTCTCAGATTTCCCTTAAACTCCAGCATCGGATACATATCAGTATACCCTTTTTTTATGTTGTCAATCTGATCATAAAAATCCTGGTCCAGTTCGGGAACAACTGCTGTCGCATCACAGAGCCATATTATCGGTAAAAAGTCAGAGACAAAAGGAACTGCCAAAACTCCATTTGGAACATCACTTATATCAAAAGGATATGTAATAAAAAACTTTTCATTTAAATTAAAATATTTCTTCCACTGTCCCTCTACAATGTATTCAAATGATACTGTATTATTGTCTTTATTTATGCTTTTTAATTCTATTGTGTTACTCATCATATTCTCTTTCTGATTTTTTAATCTAAGCTCCCCAAAAATTTGTACATAGCTTCTATAGCTTTTGCATTATTCGTAAAAGTAAAAAATTTTACAAACATCTTTCTTGGTTCCAGATCTGCCTTTTTTAAAGCATCTCTGAAAAGTTTATCTTTACATATTTTT
>JAILBM010000411.1 GCA_024680925.1 Butyrivibrio sp. | reverse complement strand
AGAACAAAGAATGTCGCTTGCGACATTCTCGCGCCGAGCGCGGTTGCATTTATGCAACATTTACCTATCGCGCGAGTGCGCATCCTTAGCGGAGCGTTTTTTATATCATAGGAAAGCAATTTCCTATGATATAAAAAAGCTGTATAGGATAAATCCCATACAGCTTTTCCTCAGTTATTGCTTTCATATATTTCCCTGAGACCGTCATAATCCACTATCTTAAGTTTTCCACGTCCTGCTCTTTCTATGATCATATCATCCTGAAGTTCTCCAAGCTTACGACTTACAGTTTCAAGCCTAAGGCCAATACTTGCAGCAATATCTTCAAGTCTTAGCTCAATTACATTATCAGAGCTCCGGTCTCTACGATATAGCAAAAAGCCTGCTACTCTTGCCTTTGGATCCCTTGTGGCCAAAAGAACATTCCTGACATTGGCATCGTGAAGCTTACGACTAAGCAGCAGTACAATTCTCATGGCAGCATTAGGATTTTTAAGAACTCTGCTAAAATCATTATTGTATATCTTACAGAAAGTTACATCCGTAAGCGCAACTGCAGAATATGGAAAAGTACTGTTTTCAAGAAACATACTCTCCCAGATGGTATCATGGGAATAAAGAATCATAATGATATTTTCTCTTCCCTCAGCATCAAATCGGCTGAGCTTGACCTGTCCATCCAAAATAATCGATATATATTCCGCATCCTCTCCTTCACGAAATACATAGTCATTTTTGCTGAGATTAACAACCTCAACCCTGCTTTCCATATACTGCTGTAACTCCTCAGGCATTTCTCTCAAAAGAGGAATTTCAGCCATATCAAACTCAAATTTTTTGTTTACCTTTTTGGCTCTTCTCAAATCCAATCTCCCTGTTAAAAAGCAATATTCATATCTTATAGATTTTTAAATAATCATTTCTTTCTGCCTGTCTTTTTCTCTATCTGCTTTTGAAGCTTGCGCTTGTGATGCTCATTATAAAAAACCTTGACCGCAGGATGAAAAAATCTGTTTAAAAAGGCCCCAATAAAGAAAATATATATACAAAAATATAGCCACAGCATTGCAATTATAGGTGCTGTCATGCTTCCATAAAAGCTATGCTTATTTAACCCTGTAACATAAATTGAAAAGAACATGGAGAAAATACTCCAGGCAAAGGATGTAAATAACGCCCCGGGAAGCTGATATCTGAATTTCAATCTCACAGTAGGCACATAGGTATAAACCAGTGCAAAAAGAAAGAATGAAACTGCCATAGCTATTGGGTATCTAAGATCATGAAATCTGTAACTATAGGGTATAAGCTGGGGAACAGCATCAAGTATGAATTCTTTAATAGTTTCCCAGAAAACGAGCATACCCATCATAATAACAATGACTATCAGCATTACAAAGGTATAAATCGCAGCCACAAATCTAAGAAGAAAATAGTTTCTTGTTTCAACCACATCATCAATAAAATTAAGTCCTCTTATAATGGCCATCATAGCTGTTGCTCCTGACCATATCATAATGATGATCGACATAGAAAGAACTCCCACCGACTGATCAAAGGCCTCACCTATTATCTGAGTCATAAGATCATCCACAAAATAAGGAGTAATGTCCGTAACAATTTGTATAAGCTGTTTTTGTGTAAGTCCTGTATAGGGAAGCAGTGAAGACACTACTATCAGCATAGGAATAATTGAGGTTATGAAAAAGAATGCAGTGCTACCTGCAAAAGCACTTATATATTTTGAATTCATCCTGACCGTAAACTCTTTTGCAAGTCGGATCAGTTGTTTTTTAAGTGTCATAATTCCCCCAAAATGATTTGTTATACTAAGCTAAATCATATACTATGTGCCATTTATATGCAAATGCCTTTTAGCCCCTATAACAGAAAAAGCAGCCAACTAAACAGCTGGCTGCGCTTTTTCCACATATAACCCAAAATGCCGGTTCTTGCTATTTGACTCCTAGCTAACGCCAGGTGGGTTACCGCAACAATTATGCCTGTCTTCCTCTCCCATAGCTGGTCTGCGCATGCGCAGGGCCGAAGGCGTGACAATTATAAAAGCAATGTAGGATTCCCGTTTAAAGTAACTGTAGGTTCAAATTAAGCAAGAGTTATCGAACATCTCAGGCGACACGTTGTTCTTGTGTCTATCTAATTCTTATTATATCCATAAAAGTGATTTTGGCAACCATTTTTACAGACATTTTGATACACTTTAAGACCATTTTAATACAACTCAAAAAAAATTTATCTTTTTTTAGACAATTTATATTGATTATTCAACACACTGGTGTGACAGCATATCAATGAAAAACTTTTTATTCTACAGGTCTGGTCTGGTCTTTAAGCCACTCTACAATTTCAGGTTCCTCAATAAGAGGTGATACCTTTTCAAATACAGCAGCATGATAATCATTAAGAGCTTTAATATCGGATTTTTCCATATAGCTTGTATCAATTGCTTCAAGATCTATAGGTGCATAGGTAAGCTGATCAAAGTGCATAAACTGACCGTCGCTGTTACAATTTCCCTCTGCAACTTCAAGAATATTTTCTATTCTGATACCATGGCTGTCCGCAATATAAACTCCAGGTTCATCTGAAACTATCATGCCTTTTTCAAGCTGATGATCCTCCATACCTTCTCTGAATGCCCATCTGATATTATGAGGTCCCTCATGTACATTGAGCATGTAGCCGATTCCATGACCTGTACCGCATTTATAATCCATATCCATGTTCCATACAGGACCTCTGGCAAGAATATCAAGATTTCTTCCATAGCATCCGTGAAGGAAATTAGCATTGGCAAGGCGAAGCATTCCCATGCAAACATGAGTATAATGCTTTTTAATCTCATCGCTTATAGGTCCAAGGACCATAGTTCTTGTAACATCCGTTGTACCGCCCATATATGTTCCTCCGGAATCAACAAGCAGCATTCCTTCAGGATGAATCTCAGCATTATCTGACTCTGTTGCCTCATAATGCATCATGGCAGCATTGGCTTTATATGCACTGATAGTTGGGAAAGAAAGCTCGATATATCCCGGAAGCTCACTTCTCATTTTATCAAGATGCATTGCCGCGCTATATTCATTCATTGGGATCTTACCAACATTTGTTTTTACCCAATACATGAATTTAACCAGTGCAGCACTGTCTCTTAAATATACTTCTCTGATATTTTTAAGCTCTGTCTCATTCTTCATAGCCTTCATCAGCGCTGTAGGATCCTTAACATCAGCAATTTCCGTCTTATCCTGCAAAGTACGGAAAACGGTATAGTTGACATTTTTCTTGTCACACATAACTTTTCCAGGATTTGAAAGACCTTTTATAAAAGATACAATCTCATGATAATCCTTGAGAATTATATCATTTGCCTTGCAATAATCCATAACCTCTGTTGTAACTTCCTTACCCTGTACAAAAAGATAGAACTCATCCTCTGTCATATAAGCATAAGAAAGGGCAACAGGATTGCACTCCACATCGTTACCTCTTAAATTTGTAAGCCACATAATGTCATCCAGCTTGCAAAGAAGGTGAGCCTTGCATTTATTGTCTTTCATATGTTTTCTCACATCTGCAAGCTTCTCTTTAAAGCTCTTTCCGCAAAGTTCATCTGAAAGAACATACATATCATGACAAGGAAGCTGTGGTCTGTCTGTCCAGACTTCTTCTGCCAGATCTCTGTCATATTTAAAGCTTATCTCATTATCTTCCAGAGCTTTTTCCAAAGACAATCCAAGGCTTGTGGCAATAACTCTTCCGTCAAAACCAAGAACCTGTCCCTTAGTCATATTATCGTGAAGGTACTCACTTATAGTAGGCACTCCTGCATCAGCCATGCGATACATGGTAACACCTGTACCCTCAATTTCCTTAGCACACTGTATAAAGTAACGTCCGTCTGTCCATATTCCGGCCCAGTCCAAAGACACCACCAGTGTTCCGTTTGAACCTGTAAATCCGCAAAAATATTCTCTTACCTTAAAAAAATCTGCTGCATATTCCGAATTATGAAAATCAGAAGTAGGCATCATATAATAATCGATACCGTATTTCTTCATGCTGTCACGGAGTTTTTTAAGTCTTTCTTTTATAACCATATTCTCCATATTGATTACACCTCCTGTTACATACGCCTAACATTATAATCTTATAGCACAAAAACTTCTACTAAAATCTTAATATCGTTTTTTATATAGAAAACAAAACCTTCACTTTTTACAATCGAACTTTTTAATCCTTGTAAAAAAAGCATTAAAATAAGATTAAATCTTCAATTTTCTATACACTTAATAAACGAACTGATATAGAATACAGTTACCAAAAATCGTTTGCTATATTAAATTCCCTTTGAAAGGAGTCTTTTTTTATGAAAAAATTTTTAAAATTATTTTCCACTCTGATGATGACAATGATCATTGTCACCTGCTTTTGCGGCAATAAAGCCCTGGCTGAATATGAAGCTGAAAGTCCCATTTGGCTTACCAACAATGAGATAAGTATTCTTCAGGGTGAGAGCGCTGAAATCGGAGTATATACCACTGATTACATAAGCTATTATGTTACCGGTGTTAATAGCGCAAATACAATTATCAACTATTTTGGAAGTCAGACCGGAGGCACCTTTACCATAACAGTTGGAAAAGATGAAACAGCAAATACCTTCCACATTTATGTATATCTCGGAGATGCTTCAGATGACTGCTACAAGGACCTTACTGTCAATGTAATGAAAACCTCATCTCCTATATCAGCAGTAAATAGCAGTGCAACTTCAACTATTTCCGTTTCCTTTGCTGACGGGTCCACCGGAACCCTTACTCTTACAACAGAGAAAAAAATAGGTCTCTTCCAGACAGCTTCAGGCACAGCCATGGCTCAGTTCTCCATAACCAACCAGAGCGGAAAGCTGATGCAACTTACTCTTGGTGATGTTGTTACCTATAACGGAGCAAATTATATCACTGTAAAAACACCTGCAGCAGGCACAATCAACATCTCCTCATCAGATAAAGCTGTTTTACAGGCTCAGGGAATTGCAGGTCTATATCTCAATAACAAATATGTCAATTGGCCATAAAAAAATATCGGCACCAGTAGATTTTTCTACTGATGCCGTTTTTTTACTTTATGAAATTATAAAACTGAGTTATTACATTTCCTTCATAATCTGTGGAGCAACCTTGGAAGAACCAATTCTTGCACAGCCTGCTTCAATATAACTCTTAGCTTCCTCTATTGTGCTGATTCCGCCTGCTGCCTTGATCTTAACATCAGGTCCGATATGCTTC
>JAILBM010000401.1 GCA_024680925.1 Butyrivibrio sp. | reverse complement strand
CATTATTGTTTATTCGATATTTTTTCAACATTAATACATAGAATATTATTTTATTTTGTATAGCACTTTTCTATTTTTTTCTATATGCTATACAATTTCCATTAAAAAGTCCATTATTTTTATGGTATGTATAGCATTTTCAATTTTTTCTTATCATGCTATACATACATGCTTTTCAATATCCCCAGAACATTATCCATAATAGAACCATTCATTAGTTAATAGTATCTCTAATAAATCTTATTCTCTTAATTCAAATCAACCCTTACATAAACACTTTTCTTTAATTTAAATCAGCCCTTACATAAACACTTTTCTTTAATTCAAATCAACCCTTACATAAACACTTTCTTTAATTCAAATCAGCTCTTACATAAACACTATCTTGAATCAAAAAATAATTATCAAAAGCTCTTTCAAAACTAATGAATATTCACTCAGCCCCAAATTTAAAATCTTAATTTCAACAGATAATCTTCATCTTATAAACAGTTCCACCACAAAAACAGCAATACAGCCGCAGGCTGCTACAGTCAAAAGACTCTTATTCTTTATGGCAAGTACCAGAGCTACAATGAATCCAATCAGTGATGAAAGCATATAATCGGTAGCACTAAGTATTGCCGGAAATGTCATTGCCGCCAGGGTTGCATATGGAACATAATACAAAAATGATTTTACAAATTTGTTCTTTATTTCTTTTCTTATCAAGGTAAGTGGCAATACACGTATAAGATATGTAACAACTGCCATAACCAGAATATACATATATGGACTACGCATTAGCATCTACCTCCTTTGACCCTTCATCAGAATCCTTGACCGGTGCAAAAAAGGCTGCGGCTGCAGCAATCACTACTGTAACAATTATAATTCTAAATCCCGAAGAAATAGAATTCAAAATCGGTGTATAAGTAAATACTGTACTTAAAAGCATTGCAGAAATTACTACGATCATCACAGGCTTTTTTACCTTTGCTTCGGGAATGATGATTGCAAGAAACATTCCATATATGGCAAGACCAAGGGCACTTATAAGGCGCTGCGGCATAATCTGTCCTGCTACGGCACCAAGGAGCGTTCCCATAACCCAGCCAAAAACTGATATGACAATGAGTCCATAGGAAAAGGCCGGTCTTAATTCTCCGCCTTTCAAAATACTAACTCCAAAAATCTCATCTGTAACACCGTAAGCTATTCCCATTCTGTGATAAGTTGGCACTTCCGGTTTAAGCTTTTGAGTCAGTGCCGTTGACATAAGCATATATCTCAAATTGATTATAAACTGCAATAATGCAAGCTCTGCAAAACTTGCCTGTGCCGCTATAAGTTCCAAAGAAGAAAATTGTCCGGCACTTGTAACATTGGTAAGTGACATTATAACCGCCTGCATTGTGGTAAGTCCTGCTTCCGATGCCTGTATACCAAAGGCAAATGATACAGCCAAATATCCCAAACATATGGGAATGCCGTTTTGAATTCCCAACTTAAAATCTTCACTTTTTTCCATTTTTTACTCCCTGTAAAAATTGCTTTTCTGCTATCTGTTCTTTATGCTGATTCCAGTTGTTTATCAAATAGCCTATTTAACTCTTGAATCATTATCTTGAAAAACCCGCAGCAAGTGCGGATTTCTGTTTGTCCAATTACTATTTCGTACCATCCACTGCAAACACAGATTTTAACACTTTATCAAGTAATCATAATTTTTCAATTACCTTTTTTATACTCTCTTCATCAGCTCCGGATAAGGATCCCTGCACCATTTGAGGTGAGCCGCCTCCCTTAGCCGCACAAATTCCCTTTAATGCCTCGAGGCAGGCTCTTGCATCGCCATTCTTTATTCCAAGAATATATCGATACCCCTTTTCACTACTACCTGCAAAAACTCCGCAATAGCCCTCATGCTTCAGGGTGAGAGAATTGACCATATTTCTCATCTGATTCTGATCCATTTCAGGAACAAAAAATGCGACGTTTTTCTTATCGGCAGGTATCTTTGACAGTTCAATTTCCATAAGACTTTGCCTTGCTGCAAACAACTCCTGCCTTACCTCTGCCAGCTCATCTTTTAGCTTTTCTATGCTGCTTTTTATATTATCACTGGATGTGGAAAAATCTCCCGCAATATCGCTCACAAGCGCATGATCATATCTAAACAGTTCAAGGGCTCTGTATCCGCATAGAATACTCACTCTCACACCGCCCTTATAATTCTGGGCAGAAACCACCTTCAAAATACCTATCTCTCCGGTTCTTTTTACATGAGGAGCACAACACGCACAAATGTCATATCCTGGAATCGTTATAAGTCTTACCTGTCCATCAATTTCTTTTTTACTTCTGTACTCAATATTTTCAAGTTCTTCTTTAGAAGGGAAACTTGGAATAATCTCAATATTTTCATAGATTGCTTTATTGACCCTTGTTTCGATATTTCTAATATCCATGGCAGATAAAGGGCCGTTAAAATCCATGGTTACCACTGAATCGCTTAAATGAAATCCAACATTATCATATCCAAAGGTAGTATGAACAAGTCCTGAAAAAATATGTTCTCCGGAATGCTGCTGCATATTATTATAGCGGTGAGTCCAATCGATTTGTCCAATTACATTCTTTCCGGTTGCCAATAAATCACAAGGATTAAATGCTATTTTTTCATCAATCTGACTATTCTCATTGTTATCATTTTCTGTGTTATTACTTTCTGTGTTATCACAGGCAGCATAAACAATTGTATGATATATTATGTCATCTTTTATCTGAACATCAATAACCCTGAAATCTATAGTCATTCCTTTTTCATCTACAACTTTAATTACACCTTTATCAGGAGTCTGACCTCCCTCCTCAGGGAAAAAAAGTGTTCTATCCAAAATAACTTCAAAGGCTTTTGTTCCATCCTTTAAAGAAAGTTCGTTACAGGAAACAATTTGAGCTTCAAACTCTTGCCCGTAGGCATCTTTATCATATAACTTCTCTGTCATTTTCTTATACTCCGATATTATTTTTTTATTACTTTATTTTTATGAACAAATTTATTTTAGACTATGATTTGTTGATAACTTTTTAGTGTTTTCAAATCCATCTTCTAATCAATGTATGTAATACAGTATCATTTTTATCTTTTTCACATTACGATCCTGTCTTTATCATCATTTAGTTGATTTTAAATCTATATTAAATAACT
>JAILBM010000400.1 GCA_024680925.1 Butyrivibrio sp. | reverse complement strand
ATTATGAAAAAACTATCACAGACACAACTGTCCAATACAGTAATAACACAACGCAAGACATTAAATCTTACACAGGCTCAGCTTTCTGAAGCTACAGGAATCAACCGTACCATGATAAGCCATTTGGAGGCTGGAGATTACATGCCATCAATTCCACAGCTGGAGGCTCTTGCAGAAACATTAAATTTTGATCCGGCATCTCTTTTTGAGGATGAAGGAAGCAATTCTTCTTTCGAAAAAATATCTCCAAAAAATATTGCAGTGGCCGGTACCGGTTATGTAGGACTTTCTCTTGCCACACTTCTTGCACAGCATAATCATGTAACCGCTGTAGATATCATTCCCGAAAAGGTTGATATGATAAACAACAAGAAGTCTCCTATCCAGGATGATTATATAGAAAGATATCTGGCAGAAGAAAAACTTGATCTTACTGCCACTCTTGACGGTGCCTCAGCTTATAAAGATGCTGATTTTGTTATAATTGCTGCTCCTACAAATTATGATGCCAAGAAAAATTACTTTGATACTTCAGCTGTTGAAGCTGTTATAGAACTTGTAATGAAATCCAATCCTGATGCCATTATGATTATCAAGTCCACAATACCTGTAGGATATACAGAATCTGTCAGAGAAAAATACAATACAAAGAATATTATATTCAGCCCGGAATTCCTTAGAGAATCTAAGGCCCTTTACGATAATCTTTATCCTTCAAGAATTATAGTAGGTACAGACCTTTCAGATGAACGTCTTGTTAAGGCTGCTCATGATTTTGCTTCTCTTCTGCAGGAAGGCGCTATTAAGCAGAATATCGAGACACTTTTCATGGGTCTTACAGAAGCTGAAGCTGTTAAGCTTTTTGCCAATACTTATCTTGCTCTTAGAGTATCTTATTTTAACGAACTTGATACCTATGCAGAAAGTAAAGGTCTAAATACAAGCCAGATTATAAACGGTGTTTGCCTTGATCCTCGTATTGGTACTCACTACAACAATCCTTCCTTCGGATATGGCGGATACTGCCTGCCAAAGGATACCAAACAGCTTCTTGCCAATTATCAGGATGTTCCTGAAAACCTTATTGAAGCCATTGTTGAGTCCAATAGAACAAGAAAAGATTTCATAGCTGACCGCGTACTAGAAATTGCAGGTGCCTATGGCAATTCAGAAACCTTTTCCGTCAGCAAGGAGCATGAGGTTGTAGTTGGTGTATACAGACTTACAATGAAGTCCAATTCCGACAACTTCCGTCAGTCTTCCATACAGGGAGTTATGAAACGTATTAAAGCCAAAGGTGCCAAGGTTATTATATATGAGCCAACTTTGGAAAACGGTTCCACCTTCTTTGGAAGTGAAGTTGTAAATGACCTTGAGGCATTCAAAAAGAGAAGTCATTCCATCATTGCCAACCGTTACAGCAATAAACTGGACGATGTTAAAGATAAAGTTTATACAAGAGACTTATTCCAGAGAGACTGATTTTTTTTAAAATTGTGCCGTCATTGGCACAATTCAAAATGCCGGAGATCAATGATCTCCGGCATTATTTATAATAATGATATTTATTTTTAAACTTATGCAATCTTAACAAATGCAAGAACACCTGTCTGATTCATACTGACAACCACATGATCTTTTCTGCATTCTGTTACATTAAGCTGAACCCATTTACCATTCTGAAGCTGATAAACAGATACAAGGTTTCCATTCTGAATTCCCTTAACGTAGAAATTTACAGAAGCATTGCTAAATCCAACACTGGAACTTACATTAACGACATTAAGAAGTGTTCCTCCTACACCGGATGCCAACCCCTGCGCAGATCCCGCGCTTCCGGCCGCAGGTGATAATGTAAATACAACATTACTTTTCTTACCGTTTATTACTACATGTCCGCCCTGAGCAATGGCTGTAGCTCCTGCTACACCTGAGGATGAAACAATAGCATTATTTGTATATTCAGTTACTGTCATTCCTGCCGCTGCAGCATTTCTCACCGCTGCCTGATAAGCTGCTGAAGAAGGTGTACTGCTACTACTGCTTGAGCTTCCGGATGAACTTGAGCTGGATGACTTCGCCAGATTATTGATTGCATTAGTCAAAGCTTTAATTGCCTTATTCTGTTTTGCAATTGTTTCTTCCATCTCCTTGATTTTCTCAGCAGTTGGACTAAGTGTTTCTGTTGAATCAGATGCATAAACAGGCATCGCAAATACCATTGAACATGCAATTACTAACGCTAATAATTTCTTTTTCATAAATATTGCCCTCATTAAAATTACAGTTATCGTTATACTATTACGATATTATATTCATATCTTAATATTTTTCCAACTACAATTCAATCATATAAACATTATATAAGTATAAAGAAATTGTAAAATCTAAGGTGTCCGGTACTTATTCTTCCACGTCAAACCATCTGTCTATAGTCCCTGCTGCATCCCCCACAAGGCAGGCCACAACAACATATTGCTTGTCTGCATTATCCTCTTCCAGTGCTGTAAGGGTTATCAGAAAATTCTCCGGCACTATAACATCATCCCATCCATCCCTGACATATTTATTCATGGAACGGGCTCCGTACATATCTTCTATGAATTTACTACAGCCACTGGCATAGGTAAGATCATACTGTTCCAGTATATTGGTATTTTCTCTCTCATAAGCCAATATTATTTCATAGGTTAGGGCATTGCCATCTATATAAACATATATTGTCTCATGACTGTCAAAAAAAGCTTTATCCTTGAATTTATATAAATCACTAAAGCCTGTACTTTCATTGGCTTTTCCGTATATTATTTCATTAAAATCAGTCATATCCCGCAAATTTGCAGATTCAATAAAAACCGACCCATTAATATCAAACTCATTATCATAATTGTGATAAAGATAGTATTCATCGTCTCCATCACTGTTTTGAAGAAGTGGAGCATTAATTATTGTATCCGGTACATATATCCAGCCGAAAATATCCGGATTAAGTTCCATTATCTGGGCCAGCTTATCGTCTATGCTTTCTTCCCGGGTAATTTCAGCTGTTGAGCTGTCTTCTTTTGTATTAGAACACCCGGTAAGAAAAGCCAAAAGAATAGCCGCAAAGGCACACCCAAAAACACTATTTACAACCGCTCTTTTATTTTTTCCCCGTCCATTTCTTTTTTCACTAATTCTTCCCACCAAATAATCACCTGCAGTTAATTTATTTTTTCATAAAAAACATCTATTATAGTCTGATACAAAGCATCTTCATCCACATAAAACTCTTCAAACTCTTCGCCTCGTTTAGTTGATCCTTCAATGGTAATCACATCCTCGTCACTAAAAGAATAATCATTTATTAGTGGAACCAGATATGAAAGCTCATCAGCTGTTATATCAGTGGTCATCTGTGATGCAATAGCAGAATAAAGATCCAGTGCCGTAGAACTGTCTTCTCTGGACTTAACTCTGGCTTTTTGTATAAATTCCTGAAGGTACTGCTTCTGTCTAAGAAGCCTTCCGTCAGCAGAATTGCGCTTGGTTATATCACGATATTTTACATAATAATATGCCATATCGCCTAGAAGATGTACCTGCTTACCTTTTTCAAGAGCTTCATCGCAATTGGTAAGATCTTCCAAAACTGTTACATCCACGCCACCCACCGTATCGTTTATAGTTGCAATGGCGCTCATATTTATTGCCGCGTATCCATGAATAGGAAGCTGGTAAAAAAGCTTTGAAACAGCCTTAACCTGATAACCGCAGCTCTCCTCAACGCCGTCTCCGAAACCGTGCTGGACAGCTATCTGTGCCTTGGTTGTAGTCATATAATTTCCTGTTTCATCATAAATATCCACATCCGCCATGGTATTACGATTAATGGCTATAACACTTATTTGTTCCTTATGAGGATTAAGGACCAGAAGAAACAGTCCGTCAGCCTGCCCGCCATCTGTCCCCTCTGCCACCGGAACCACATCCTCTGTTTTATCTATACCCATAATCAAAAATGTATTAATATCATCGTTATAATCGTATATATCTCCGTTATAGCGCACCCAGTCTGACTCCCACTGTGTATTTTCCACAGTAGCGGAATCACTTTCCTCCTGGCCACTCTCCAACATAGGAGCACTGGTAACAGACTTGGCATCCAGATTCGATTTTCCAAATGTCCTGAATACCTCAAAGGCTACAAGGCCCACTGCAACAACGGTTGCAACCATAGCCCAGATAAACAGGAATACACTCATCTTACGTTTCATGAGTCTCCTACTCTTGAGACGATGCGCTTTCTGCAGAATCAGCTTCTTCGGCGACCTCGTCTACGGAAATATATATATCACTATAATCAACTATTTCCTGCTCAGTCTCTTCTTCTGCAAAAGTGTCATCAACAGGAAATACCCTTGACTGCTTTGTTACATTACCGCTTAGATCACTCACTGCATAATAAACTACTGCAGTCTGGGCATCATTATTTACTACCACCTTTTCAATGACGATTCTGTCTGAAATATCCCCATCTACACCGTCATATGCTTTAATCCCCTGAAGCAGATCATATTCAGTTGTTTCCTCAGAATACACCATATCCAAAGCTGAAAATCTAAACTCCGGGGAAACCTTATCCTGCTCTCTGTACATATATATACTGGCAACAATAAGTAAAATGCTAAGTATTATAAATACTACTGCAACAAAATTCCCTTTTTTCAAAATGTATCTCCTTCAGGTCAGTCTTTTCTGACCACTCCCTCTATATAATCCAGCTCTTCATCCACATCAATCCCGGCATCTTCCTTCTGTTCAGGTCTGGTTGGACCATTATCCTGATTGTTGCCATACTGTCCGTAGTACTTACCATAATATTTTCCGTAATATTTGCCATAATAGCTTCCATAGTGACCATAATAACCTTTGCCTGTCATATCCACTTTGTTTAGTACAACTCCCAGCATTTTGGCTCCTGCCTTATCCAACTGGTCCTTGACTCTTTGAGCAAATCTGTAGCTTATAGCATTATCTTCAATAACCATTATGGTTCCATCGCACTGTTTGGAAACAACAGCAGCATCAATAACACTTCCAAGAGGCGGAGTATCTATTATTATATAGTCAAATACATTTTTCATATTATCCAGCACCTTGCCAAATATTCTTCCACCCAATAGTTCACTGGGGTTTGGTGGTACCGGTCCGCTAAATACTATATAAAGATTCGGGACATCCGTTTCGCATATTACGTTGGAAAGCTTTTCTCTTCCCACAAGGCAATGAGTAAGGCCAAGCCTTACGTTACCTGTTTTATATCTTCCTACCATTACGGATTTACGCATATCAGCATCTACCAGAACTGTTTTTTTACCCGCCTCAGCAAAGGCTCTTGCCAGGGCCATGGCAACACTGGTTTTTCCTTCTCCCGGTGTACAACTGGTAATGGATATGGCACGGACATCCTGTCCGCTAAATTCCACATTACTTCTCAGTGTTTTATAGGCTTCCTTTTGCTGATAATTATTCTCTGCTGAACTAAAATGCAATTTTGCACTCTGCATATTTTCCCCTCAATAGCTTAAAAAGCTTTAGATAACTTTATTTTTTCTTTGGATCCTCTACAGAAAGAGGTATAAGCGCCAGTGTACTTAATCCCAAATAGTTTTCCACATCATCTGAAGTCTTTATGGAATCATCCATAAGATAATCAAGAAGAACTATAAGGCATATGATCACTACTCCAATCACTCCCCCGATAAGTGTCCATTTAAATACGCTGGGGCTTGCCTTCTCGGTAGGCATATTTGCTGTTTCAACTACATTTATGGCATCTATATCCATAACATTGGTAATGTGCTCTGAAGCAACTTCTCTGATGCTGTTGGCAATTTTCATTGCCATCATCGGATCCTCATCCTTTACCGTTATGGCTACTATACGGGTATCACTTGGAGTATCTATAGACAACTTTTCGTTAAGGTCCTTATAATCCATATCCAGTCTAAGTCTTTGGATTACTTCCTCCAAAACGTACCTGCTTTTTATCAGCTCGGCATAATCCTGTGTGAGCTGTGTACTTATCTGCACATCGCTATAAGTAATTGATGAACTTTCATCCTTGTTTAAAATATATATTTTTGTTGTGGATTCATAAACAGGTGATAATATAAATTTACTAAAGAACATGAAAAGAAGACCAAAAAAGACTCCTGCACTAATAATCAGAAATGCTCTTCCTAAAAGTACTCCTATCAGTTCTCCCAAATTAATCTCGATTACATCATTATCTTTTCCCATCTTTTTCCCTTTTCATACTTCTGTAAACTATATTTCGGTTATTAATTATTATTTAATTAGTTTTTTTATTATATTTTGTTAATTTTGGTATTACTTTCACTTATAGATTCGTTTTCGCTTATAGTCTTATTCCCTCATTCTTTATCTAAACTTAAATTATCTCATCATTTATAACGGCCAATTGATTTCGGTAAAAAATTGTATCCGCATATCCTTCACCATATTTCTTAGCCACCAGTTCTCTACATTCTGAAAGTAGTGGAGCTCTTGAACTCTTGTCATGGGAGTCTGTCGCCACGAAATGAACCCTATGTTCTTTAAGCATTTTTCTGGTGAAATGTTTTATTCCAAAACCATATTTGCCCATTATACTTGAGGCATTCTCCTGAATATAACATCCAAGGCTTATAAGTTCTTCAACATATTTGGGATGTGATACAATATCCGAATATCTTTCAACATGTGCCAATACCGGAGTATAGCCTGCACTGATAATCTGATACATAGCATTGTGAATATTGCTATAAATATCTGTAGGATGGAATTCAACAAGAACATAATTTGAACCTGCAAGAGTACATATTTCTCCATTAATAAGCTGTTCCTGTGTTTCCCCACAATAATAGATTTCATTTCCTGAATACAGTTTAATATTTATACCGCTTTCCAGGGCCTTTTGCTGCAGTTTTTGGGTGTATAAGTGGTTTTTTTGCGGTCTGACATTATGATGCATTGGCTTAAAATGTGGTGTCAGAATAATTTGTTCTATTCCTTCCCGCTGCGCTATTTTAAGCATTTCAATGCTGGTACTTAAATCGGGAGAGCCATCATCAACACCAGGCATTATGTGACAATGCATATCAATAGATTTACTAATTCCCATATAATCCTCATAATTGTGCAAGCAAAAACGCACAAGCGGTTGTATTTTCTCACTTTTAAGTATACAACAACTTGTGCGTTTCATCAATTATCGTTTATAAACATTCTTTTTAATATAAATATTATTTAAACTGGTTCAAAGCTTCATTATATTTATAGTCTATTACTTCAAGTTTCTCTATAATTGCCTTCATTTCTTCTTCACTTAAAGACAGTCCCTCCTTAAGCAGTTCAAGGCTTGTATAATTATCTCTCAACTGTGTATTGATAAAACTAAGAAGCATTACAGGATCATTTGGTATCAATATTATTCTCTCTTTCTAAGCTGCCTTTTTAAGATTTTAGTACTGCTCTATCCTTGGCTCGGCATTTCTTACAGCCCTTGCCGTAAGCTCTCCTCCAACCGCATCAAATATAATGCTGTCATGAGGCTCAACCTTATCTTCAAGAATAAGCTTCGCAGACATTGTTTCTACAGACTTCTGTATATATCTCTTAAGAGGTCTTGCACCATAGGCAGGTTCGTAAGCATTTTCTACCACCAGCTGTTTTGCTGCATCTGTAAGAACAATATCTATTTCTCTGTCACTAAGTCTCTCATTGAGATCGGCAACAATTAAATCTATGATACCACTAATGTTATCTTTTGTCAGAGGTTTAAACATAATGGTTTCATCAAGCCTGTTTAAAAACTCCGGTCTGAAATGTGCTCTAAGCTGATCCATAACCGCCCTTTGAGCATTTTCACTTATCTCACCGTCAGCACTTATTCCTTCCAAAAGGTCCTGGGCGCCTATATTGGAGGTCAGAATGATAATTGTATTTTTAAAGTCTACCGTTCTTCCCTGAGAATCTGTTATTCGACCATCATCAAGAACCTGTAAAAGTATATTGAACACATCCGGGTGTGCCTTCTCAATCTCATCAAAAAGCACTACCGCATAAGGTTTTCTACGAACTGCCTCTGTAAGCTGTCCACCCTCTTCATATCCAACATAACCGGGAGCTGCACCGATAAGCCTTGATACACTGTATTTTTCCATATATTCAGACATATCAATACGAACCATGTTATTTTCGTTATCAAAAAGAGAAGCCGCAAGAGCCTTTGCAAGTTCAGTTTTACCTACACCTGTAGGACCAAGGAACAAAAATGAACCTATAGGCTTTGATGGATCTTTGATTCCTGCCTTGGATCTCATAATTGCTTCAGCCACTCTTGTAACTGCATCATCCTGTCCTACTACCTTCTTATGAAGCTCATCTCCGAGATGTAATGTTTTATTTCGCTCACTTTCTGTAAGCTTCGATACAGGAATACCTGTCCACTTGGAAATAATCTTGGCAATTTCCTCTTCACTTACTCTTTCATGAACAAGCTCGTGATCTTCATCTCTTACCTTATCCTCTGCTTCCTCAAGCTCTTTTTTGAGAGCAGGAAGTTTGCCATATTGAAGTTCTGCTGCCTTTTCAAGATCCCCTTCTCGCTGTGCCTTTTGAATATCATTATTTATGGTTTCAATTTGTTCTCGAAGACCTGCCAACTTATCTACAGAAGACTTCTCATTTTCCCACTGAGCTTTTCTGTTATCAAATTCTGCCTTTAATTCCGCCAGCTCTCTTTGAAGATTTGTAAGACGTTCCTTACTTAAAGAATCATCCTCCTTTTTAAGAGCTGCCTCTTCTATCTGCATCTGCAGTATCTTTCTGTTAAGCTCATCCATTTCAGAAGGCATGGAATCCATTTCTGTCTTAATAAGCGCACAGGCTTCATCCACCAGATCTATTGCTTTATCCGGCAAAAATCTGTCGGAAATATATCTGTTTGATAAGGTTGCTGCACTAACAAGGGCATTGTCCATTATCTTTACGCCATGATATACTTCATATCTTTCCTTAAGTCCCCTAAGTATGGAAATTGTATCCTCAACTGTAGGCTCATCAACTGTAACAGGCTGAAATCTTCTCTCAAGGGCCGGATCTTTTTCTATATATTCCCTGTATTCATCAAGTGTTGTAGCTCCAATACAGTGAAGCTCACCCCTTGCAAGCATAGGCTTTAACATATTACTTGCATCCAGTGCACCATCTGTTTTACCGGCACCTACAATAGTATGAAGCTCATCTATGAACAGCAGGATTTCTCCTTCGCTCTTTTTTACATCTTCCAGAACAGCTTTTAGTCTTTCTTCAAATTCGCCTCTGTATTTGGCACCTGCAACCAGTGCACCCATATCAAGGGCAAAAATCTTTTTATCCTTAAGTCCCGTAGGGACATCCCCACCGGCAATTCTCTGGGCAAGAGCCTCTACTACAGCCGTCTTACCAACACCCGGCTCACCAATAAGAACCGGATTATTCTTGGTTTTTCTGGATAAAATTCTTATGACATTTCTGATTTCAGCGTCACGACCTATAACAGGATCCATTTTCTGCTGTTTTGCCTTTTCCACAAGTTCAGATCCATATTTATTAAGGGTATCATAGGTGGCTTCCGGATTATCACTTACTACCCTCTGATTGCCTCTTACATCAGAGAGAACCTGTAAAAATGAGTTTCTGTCAATGCCAAATTCACTAAAAATATCCATTATTTCTCTATTAGGATGTTTTAGCATAGAAAGAAATAAATGCTCCACTGATACATATTCATCTCCCATGGCCTTAGCTTCATCCTCAGCACTAAGAAGAACCTTATTAAGATACTGTCCAACATATGGATTTCCACCTGAAACCTTAGTTCTCTTGGAGAGTCCCTGTTCAACTCTTCTTAAAAAAGCATCCTTATCTATGCCCATTTTCTCTATGAGCTTTATGATCAAAGAATCTTCAATTGTTAGAAGACTGTATAAAAGGTGCTCCTGTTCTATTTCCTGATTACCGTAATCCATGGCAACCTTTTCACAATTATTAACAGCCTCTATGGATTTTTGTGTAAATTTCTGTATATTCATAGTAACCTCCTCATAAAACATATGTTACTCGTTCTATCTGTTCTATTTTGAGTATAACACAACTTTTTATTAATTCAACACCTTTTTTAAAGACTTTACAATTATTTTCTTAATAACGAAAAATGCCCTACCTCTTTCGAGATAGGGCAACATAACTTTAATTATTTATTGGCAATAGCTTCCTGAATCTTCTTTGTAAGGAGAGGAACAATCTTGTTCAGATCTCCAACTACACCATAATCAGCTACATCAAAGATAGGAGCATTCTCATCCTTGTTTATTGCAACGATAATATCAGATTCCTCCATACCTGCTACGTGCTGGATAGCACCTGAAATACCAATAGCAAAATATACGTGTGGACGAACTGTCTTACCAGTCTGACCAACCTGAAGATCCTTTGGCTTCCAGCCTGAATCTACAACTGCTCTTGAGCAGCTTACTGTACCATGAAGAGCTTCTGCAAGATCATCAAGAATCTTGAAGTTTTCTGCGCTACCTACTCCACGACCGCCTGATACAAGAATCTTTGCTTCTGAAATATCAGCAACATCTGAAACTGCCTTAACAATTTCAAGAATCTTTGTATAGCAGTTATTCTCTTCAAAACCTGGGTTATACTCGACAACTTCTGCTTCAGCACCCTTCTTAGGCTCAATCTTCTGCATAACACCAGGTCTGACTGTAGCCATCTGAGGTCTAAAATCAGGACAAGCAATAGTAGCAATTGTGTTTCCGCCAAATGCAGGACGTGTCATAAGAAGCTGTTTATGTTTCTGCTTATCTTCCTGTCCCGGAACAGCTACAAGTGGGAAATCACCGATTTCAAGACTTGTACAGTCTGCTGTAAGACCTGTATGAACTCTTGATGATACACGAGGTCCAAGGTCACGGCCTATAGCTGTAGCACCAACAAGTAAGATTTCCGGTTTAAACTCATTAACTACAGATGCAAGAGCATGTGTATATGGCTCTGTTCTGTAATCTTTAAGTGCAGGATCATCAACTACGATAACTCTATCTGCACCATACTCAGCAAGCACTCCTGTAAGGTTCTTTACATCAGAACCGATAAGTACTGCAGTTACTTTCTTCTCATCAAGACTCTCTGCGAGATTTCTTGCTTTGCCCAGAAGCTCCAATGCAATACTGCTGATTTCATTGTCAACCTGCTGAGCAAATATAAATACACCCTTATATTCTTCTAAAGACATTTGAATTAATCCTCCTAAAATAATACGAACGATTTTCTTTCGAAATAAATCCTATGTGAAATATATATTTCGTGTTATCGCTCAGATGACATGCTTCTCAGCAAGTTTACCGATAATATAATCAACAGACTCTTCCGGTGTATCAAGTACAACCTTTTCGCCTGCGCCTTTTTTAACTTTATCTGAAGCCTTGGCAATAACTGTAGGTGAACCCTTAAGACCGATATTACTGTCATCAACATCCTTAAGATCTGCTCTGCCCCATACTGTAACCTTGTCAGAACCATCTTCATTTTTCTCAAATGCATCAAAGATTCCACCAGGAGTCATATATCTTGGCTCACCAAGCTCTGAAAGAGCTGTAACAAGGCAAGGAAGCTTAGCTTCTACCATATGATATCTGTCTTCGAACTGTCTCTTAACTGTTATTGTTCCGGCCTTCTCATCTACTTTTATGTCTTCAGCATATGAGATTACAGGAAGATGAAGATGCTCTGAAATCTGAGGACCAACCTGTGCTGTATCACCATCAATAGCCTGACGACCTGTAATAACAAGATCATATTCAAGATTTCTAAGTGCACCTGCAATAGTGGATGATGTAGCCCAAGTATCAGCTCCGCCGAGTACTCTATCTGTTACAAGGATGCCCTTATCTGCACCCATTGCAATTGCTTCTCTTAACACTGCATCAGCCTTTGGAAGACCCATGGTTACTACTGTAACCTCTGCGCCATATTCATCCTTTAATTTAAGTGCTGCTTCAAGACCAGCTTTATCATCTGGGTTCATGATAGCAAGCATTGCATTTCTATCCAGAGTTCCGTCTGGTTTAAATTTAACGCCGCCCTTTGTATCTGGGACCTGCTTAACACAAACTACAACT
>JAILBM010000360.1 GCA_024680925.1 Butyrivibrio sp. | reverse complement strand
TACACATGACGTTTCAAAAGATATAGGAAATAGGAGTTTATTAGAATGAAAATTGCAGTAACATACTCAAATGGTGAAGTATTCCAGCACTTTGGCAAGACAGAACAGTTCAAGGTGTATGAAGTTGAAGATAACAAAGTTGTTTCAAGTCAGGTAATGGGAAATAACGGACTTGGACATGAGGCCCTTGCAGGTCTTCTTGCAGATAACAGCATAGATGTTCTTATCTGTGGCGGCATGGGTGAGGGCGCGAGAAACGCTCTTGCAGAAGCAGGTCTTACAGTTATCTCCGGTGCTCAGGGAGATACAGATGCAGCTGTAGAAGCATATCTTAGAGGAGAACTTGAATCTAAGGGAGTTAATTGTGATCATCACGATCATGAGCACCATCATGAAGAAGAACACGGATGTGGTGGCGGATGCGGCCATCATGATGAAGAGGAAGAAGGCTGCGAAGGCGGCTGCGGTGGTAACTGCGGCGGAGGTTGTGGCGGATGTCATACACCTGAAATCATCCTTGAGGGAAAAAATGCAGGAAAGAATGTAAGTGTTCATTATAGAGGAACACTTGATGACGGATCAGAATTTGATTCTTCATACAGCAGAAATCAGCCACTTGAGTTTATCAGCGGTGCAGGAATGATGATTCCCGGATTTGATAAAGCTGTTGTAGATATGGAGATTGGACAGAAAGTTAACATTCACCTTGAGCCTAATGAAGCTTATGGTGAGTATGATGAATCAAGAGTATTAAAGCTTGAAATCAGTGAACTTCCGGGTTCAGAGAACCTTTCTGTTGGTCAGCATGTATATCTTCAGAACACTATGGGAGGAGCATTCCCTGTTGTGGTTACAGAAAAGACTGATGATTCAATCACTCTTGATGCTAACCATGATCTTGCCGGTAAGGCATTAAATTTTGAAATTGAATTATTAACTGTTTCAGAATAAACTATAAGAGGCTGGTTCATTATTATGAGCCAGCCTCATTAATTTAAAAATGTTGAAAAATGTAACCGGAGCAAAAAGTTTTTAAAAGGGGAAATATGAAAAGAAAATCTTTTATCAGTCTTTTATTGACCACATCTTTAATTTTGTGCTCGTGCACAGGAATATCTAGTAATTCTCAGGATTCAAACGGTTCAGGAAAGAGTAGTACTACAGCTGAAAGCTCAGATTTTTCAGATGCTTCTTATACCTCTTCAAGTGAAGAGAGTAAAAATCAGCAAGAGAATATAGAGCAAGAAGCAATAAATCAAGAATCTATTACCAGTGATAGAAATTTCCTTTTTGGTAGTGGAGAAAAAATATATTATAACGAGGACCTTGTGCCTTCAGTCCCTCACTACACAGTAGCTGAGGATTTATCGAATGTATATGTAAATGAAAACTTTGAGTCTATATTTTCGGGTGAGTATGAAGCATATGCTCAGTATAAGGAAAAACTATTAGAGAATTATTTTGTAGTAGATGATGGAGAACATACTGAATTCTACGATATATATGAAACCAATCGTTATTTAATGGCGCCAAGTTTTGTAACAGTAGATTCTCTGATGCATACATATCATTTATATTTTGCATATCTTATGAAAAAGACTGAGAAAAACTATCTTTCGCAGAGTTTAAAAACATTAAGCACAAATATGTATGAATCCAGTTTAAAGCAGTACAATACACTAAAAGGAACTGACTGGGAAAATGCTGCAGCAAATAATGTTGCATTTTTCGAAGTTGCTTTAAAACTTTTAGATGAAGATAGTAGTGTGTCTTCAGATTCTTCAATCGAGACAATTGTACAGACTGAAACAGAAAGAATAAATTCAGCCGAAGGAATAGAAGAATCACTTATTACAGGTGTCAATGAAGATTACAGCCAGTTTAAAGTAAGGGGCTATTATGAGGAAGAGGAAGAACTTCAGGGATATTTTAAAGCCATGATGTGGTATGGAAGAGTGGCATTTAAAGCAGATGATGAAGATCTTTGTAGAAGTTCGCTTTTAATCAATCTTGCTATATATGAAAACGGCGAAACAGATTGGGAAAACATTTACCGGGTAACTTCATTTTTTGCAGGTGCATCTGATGACTGTGGATATTATGAATTTCTACCTGCTATTGAAACTGCATATGGAACAATACCAGCTGTAGATGACCTTCCTGGTAATGATAGTGAGTTTAATAATTTTTGCGCGCTTATCAGTAAGATGGATGCACCCAGAATCAATTCAATAGCAATTAATGATGGTGATTCTAATGTGATTATCAGTTATAGATTTATGGGACAGCGTTTTACTATTGATGAAGCTATATTCCAGAATCTTATGTATCAGAATGTAAAAGAAAATAGTGATGGCGATAAACGTCTTTTACCGGATGCACTGGATGTTGCAGCAACGCTTGGATCTGAGACAGCTTATGATATTTTAAAAGACCAGGGTGATACTGATTATGAAGGCTATGATGAAAATCTTTCTGCCATGCAGAATGAATTTAATAACTCAGATCAGACACTTTGGTATGCAAGTCTATATTCAAACTGGCTTAATACTTTGAGACCTCTTTTAGAGAAAAAAGGTGATGGATATCCAACATACATGACAACCTCTGAGTGGAGCAAAAAAAATCTTGAAACCTTTGAAGGTTCCTATACAGAACTTAAACATGACACAATTCTCTATGGCAAGCAGTCTATGGCAGAAATGGGAGGAGGAGATATAGAAACCTTGGATGATAAAGGTTATGTTGATCCACAGCCAGTTGTTTATTCAAGATTTATAAACCTTGCTAATAATACAAAAGACGGTTTAGATACCCTTGGAATGCTTGATTCAGAGGATAAAGATAATCTCCAGCTTCTTAGTGATATGGCACAGCAGCTTCTTACAATATCAGAAAAGGAACTTATATGTGAAAATCTTACAGATGATGAATATGAGTTTATAAGAAATTACGGCGGAAATCTTGAGCATTTCTGGCATACAGTGAATGAAGATTCTGTAGAAGAACTTATATATTCTGAACAGGCACCATGTCCTGTAATTGCTGATATTGCTACAGATCCTAATGGAAGTGTTTTAGAAGTAGGATCAGGATATGCCAATAACATATATGTTGTTGTACCTGTTGAAGGAGAGCTTCGTATATGCAGAGGCAGTGTATACAGTTTTTATCAGTTTGAACAGCCTATATCTGAAAGACTTACAGATAGTGAATGGAGAAATAAAATTTCCAGCTACTATTTGGATGATAACTATAATTATGTAGAAAACGATGATATTCAGCTTCAGCCTGAATGGACGAGGAGTTATAGAGCAGTTGCCAACTGGGAATAATAAAAGACCTAAATTTAATTTAATCATAATTGCTGCGGTAGTAATAGCTACCGCAGTTTTAGCATGCTTATTTATAAGTTTTTTATCCAATAAAATACCATCATGGGTTTTGTTTGAAGAAAAGACTATGAGTATAACAAGCGATTATGAATGTATACTCAAGGATAAAGCTGTACAGGTTCATGATAAAAGAGGACAGACAATATGGAATTCTGATAAGGATATTAAAGTTCAGGATGTAATGTGTCTTGATTTGGATATGGATAACCAAAATGAAATGGTGCTGCTTTGCTGGAAAAAAGGAAAATATGGGAAGGCCTTGCCATTTTGGGAAAAAGATAATAATGACTGGACTCAGCATATTTATATTTACAACATCAGAAATAATGAAGCTCATGCAATATGGATGGCTTCAGATATAGGACTTGTCGTTTCTCAGTGGAAAACTCTTAATGTAGGTGACATTCAAGCAATTCTCATACGCGATACAAGCGGGAAAGACACTCTCTGGAGATGGGATAGCTGGGGTTTAAAGCAGACAGATAGCAGTGTTAATTTTTTATGTGTTGGAGATAACCTTATTCAGGAAGCCATATATGAAACTGGATTAACGGATGGCAAAGGCTTTGATTATTTATATAAGGATTTTACAGGAGAAATAAAGAAAGCAGATTATGCAGTAATTAATCAGGAGACAATATTTGTTGATGATCCTAAATTATATAGCGGCTATCCATATTTTGGAACACCATTAGAAGTTGGTGAGGCTATTTTGAATGCAGGTTTTAATGTAATAACCTGTGCGACAAATCATGCACTTGATAAGGGAACTTATGGAATTAACATAACGGCTGATTTTTATGAAAGCGAGGATATAACTTATTTAGGAATACAGCAAGAAAATGAAAAATATGAACCATATAAAGTTCTTGAAAAAAATGGAATGAAAATAGGATGCTTTAATTATACCTACGGAGTAAATGTAGATAAGGGTAATGTACCTGAAAATATTGTACATATAGTCCCAGAAGATGAAAAGCTCAAGGAAGAAGTTGAATCTGCCAGGAGCTTTTGCGATGCTATAGTAGTGTTTATACATTGGGGAAAAGAATACTCAACTGTGCCAGACGATAGCCAGAAAAAGCTGGCGCAGTATTTATGCGATTTAGGAGTTGATGTAGTTGTAGGTACGCATCCTCATGTTATTCAGCCCATGGAAGTCTTACAATCTAAGTCAGGTCATGAAACGCTGGTATATTATTCTCTGGGTAACTTTATTTCCGGTCAAAATATTGCAGAAACCAATATAGGAGGTATGGCAACCTTTACCTTTTCATATACCATAGAAGGTGTTGCTATTACAGACTATAGTCTCATCAGGCATGAACTGAAATACTGATTTATTATTGAGCAAATATAAGAAGCATTATTACTGAAAATCCAATGACGAATGCCAAAGCACCGCTGTCATTGTCTTTACCTCCCGACATAAGAGGAAGTTCTTCTATAGTAGTATAAATCATGGCACCGCCGGCCATTGCCATAATATAAGGCAAAACAGGCGGAAATAAAACGACTATTATAAGTATAAATACTGCTGCAAGGGGAACCGGAACACCGGATACAAC
>JAILBM010000313.1 GCA_024680925.1 Butyrivibrio sp. | reverse complement strand
TAAGCGCATTGATTTTTTTGTCGTCATCCTCTGCAATGGCTGCATACATGGAATAAACCATAGCCATTCCAACACCAAGCTCCGACAGATTAAGAACACTCAGAACCGATTGAAAAAGACCGCTAAGTCCCACATATTCTATTCCGAGATAATATATAATTAGTGTTCTTATAACAAAAGGGCCAAGGGTTCTGTATATATTGCTTAAAATACCAAAAAAGGCGCCTCTTGTTGCATTTTTAGTTCTCTCCAGTTTCATTTACTGTTTCTTCCACATCTGTTTCAACCTGCAGGTTACTATCTGTTTCTTGTGTACCAGCTTCACCTTCATTTTCGGAATCTTCTGTTTCCTCAGTCTCACTTTCAACTGACTGGGTTCCAACTATTCCTTTGTTTTCAATAAATTCCTCTGCGTAGTCAACAATAAATTCCGGTCTGCATAAAAAGAAATTATATATTCTGTTTTCGGTTGTTTCAAATAAACCACTGGTACTGTTGAATCTATTAGCTGTCTTGGACATGGCCTTGGATAATAAGGTATCCAGTTCTTTAACCACTTCCAGTTCATTATCTAATGTAAGAACCTCCTCCACCATAGTCTTCATAGTGTCGGCAAAAAGCTCTCTGAAATCATCATTTTGCATAAGAGACAAAAGAAACGGATTTTCTTTTACACCATCTGTAAGGAAAGTATTCAATGTATAGTATGAAAAACTTCCTGAAATATTTCCCAATCTGCTATATGGATTATCCAATGAAGATTCCACAGATCCAAGAAGCCATCTCCATCTTCCGTCTCCATATTCGGTTTCTGAAGAAGATTCTGTTCTCCATACCACAGCTGCCTTATACTTATCTAATACTGTGTTCCCAATAAATACATTTGCACAGATATACTCAACATAATTTTCTACATCCATCAGCTTTTGTACATTACTGTAATTAGCATCCACAGTAAAATCAGTATTTACAACATAATTATAAAATTCTGTATACTCTTCCGGTATTTCATAATCATTTTCAACTTTTATAATTTCATCTTCTACTTCATAGTTTTCTTTAAAGAAAGCATTGTCATAGTTTCCCTGCATCAGGTAAAGTCCCCAATATTCACCATCTATAAATACAATACAGGGTTTAATATCAACCATATCCAGGCTTGTTCCTTCAAGCAAACTCTTTACCAAAAGTGCTCTTATTTTAGAGCTGTCTGTTCTTCCGGAAGATAATACAAAAGATCCCTCACTATTATGTATAAAGCTTTCTATGGATGAACCTTTGGCTGTAGCACCCGGAGCAGCAATTTTAAGGGATTTTTGTGCATTTGTAACACTCTCATCCTGATACACCGACAGGATTATATTACTTGTAAAGGTTTTATCTTTATTAGCTTCATAATATTCCATCTGCGCACTAATGGACTTAGCCATCACATAATTACCTATATAATAGGCATCCTGACCTTGAATTACAGCCTCATCATACAATTTACCATTGACGTATATTCCGTCCTCATAACCAAAAAGATCATTAGGATCTGCTGTTATAGAAATAACAGGAAGATTTTCATAATAAGAGTCACCCACATAACCTATAAAATAGGACTGGGTAAGCTTTGCAACGGTTTCTCCCGTTGAATCCACAGCAATGGCCGATACAACAGTAGCACGATCTACACTGTCAGGAGCGCTGGAATTATAAACATAATATCCCCCGTCACTATAGGAATATACAAAATCAGTAGAACTTGGCCTTACAATTGTAATAGCCTGGCTATAAAGCTCTGAATCTGTTGTAGGCACTGTTCCGTCTGTAGTGTAATATACTTTTGTTCCTTCAGGAACATTTATTGAAAGGTCAAATCCCGATGAATAAAATCCCCCGGGAACAGAGAAAGAAAGATCATCACTTTCAATCACATTTTCTTCTGTATTGCTCTCACCTATTGATGAATTCAGATAAGTCATCTCATTAGAACCATCAGTTATGCAGCCGTAGCTCACACCCTTTGACAATCCCGGAATAGTTAAGGCCTTAATAAGTGAATCATCTTTAAATAGTGATATTATAAGAGCTTCGTTCTCAGCAAATTCAGTTCCAGTAGTCACCACATATACTGTCCCGCCTTCAAGTACAGTTCCTTCAGGAATCTCCTCGATCATATCTTCATTTACATATACAACATAGCCTGAGATATCCAGCTGATTTCTTGTATTATTCAAAATCTCAATACTACCGCTTTGGTTAACCTCATTTATTAAAACACCTGTACCTGAAGTAATTTCTGTCGTCTCGCTTTCACTTTGGCTTTGGGCAACCTGAGTAAGGGTTTCACTCTTTGCTTCTTCAACCTTTCGATTGAAAATAATTATAGCCGCAAGAATAATCACAGCTATAATACTCACTATAATTACAATAAGATCCTTCTTTTTAATATTCTTCATAACTATCTCCAAATGATTTTCTATGTCTCATCCATTCTATTATTGCTGTCACAATAAAAGAGAACAGACAACCTATAATACCGCCCAGAACATTGGTTACAAGGTCGCTGACTTCAAAATATCCCGTTTTAGTTATATATTGCATAGTTTCTATGAAAAAGCTGGTCAAAAAACAATACAGGATAGTCATAAAAAGCTTACGAAATCCGTTTTTCATATTATGTGCAATCAAAAAACCCCAGGGTATAAAAAAGCAAATATTCAAAAAGCTGTACATGATCTGCTTTACATCCGGCATGCCGTATTTATTTTTAAACCCGAAATACAGATCTGTATTTATCATCTGCTTTTCAGATCCGATTCGCCTGTAAAAAGCAATCTGAAAAATAATACAGGCATATACTGCCATCAGAAAAAGAGTTCTTTTATAACGCTTTTCAAGCTTTTTTTCACTGATTCTTTCATAGAGCAGAAAAATAACATTCAGCACAATTACACTTATTGTCGTTGTTGCAAGAAAAGCTATTACAGAAACACCTTCCGTCTGTTGTTTAAATATGTATAAAAAAAATCCCCAGATCAATCTATAAATATTATTCATTATTGCTTTATATAACCCTCATATTTAACCTTCTGAACCTCATCAGTATTATCATCCTTACTTTCGTAAATACATATAAATAAGGCAAGAATAATGTAAAGGTTCTTTAAGGTTGAAAGAACATCCACCCAATATATACTTAATGCATAAGCTCCAAAAGAAATAATCAAAGCCTTTGTTATATAATTGTTGGTTTTAATTATATGCTTCAGCATCCGAAATAAATAAAAGGCCAATATAAAAATAAATGAAAACATTCCCGGATACGCATAAAAAATATACAAACCAACATAATAATTATCTATTGATTCCAAAGCCGTACTGTCTATGGCAATCCTTATGGTAGAAGTGGTTCCTCTTCCCAACAGAGGATTAAGCCATGATACGCTAAATATTTTCAAAAGAAGTTTTCTATATGATGAACTGTATTCCAACATGTCATTTCCGCCAAACTGTAAAGAAATAGACGTTCCGAAAACCCCGTCAATTACAGATGTGAACTGAAGCAAAATGTATGAGCCTATACTTGTTCTTCCGAAAATTATAAGGAAAACCACTAAAAAACCTGCGGCAATTCCCGTATAAAAAATTGTCTTCTTTTTTGAAAGAGAGTTTGAAAAAAGGAATATCAAAAAACATTCTATCAAAAAAACTCCAAGAGCCGATCTTGATCCCGTAAGAATAACATTCAGGAAAACAAGCATAAAGATTATCGGTCTTTTAAAAAGATAGACTTCCTTTTTTTCCAAATCCAGACTTATAAGCGGAAATGCCAGAACAAGCAAAAGCGCATAGGCAAGGGAATGAACACAAGGTCCCATTATTCTATACTGACCGGATCTGACAAAGCCAACGCCCATCAATTCCTTAATCGTTCCAAGCATTTTAAATAATGATTCCTGTGTAAAATATTCGATTACTCCCTGAATAGTAAGAATATACAGGAGAACTATCATTATTTTTATGGTTTTTTCTATTCCCAAAGTATCCTTTATTACGTAAATCGTAAGATACATTAGTGCAAATTCTATAAATGGATTAAGAAAAGCTTTTACATCTGTTCTTAAAACCGCAGTATAAAAAGTAACAAACACAAAGGGGGCAATTACTTTTGTAACCGTACTTTTTTTTAAATAATTTCGAAAGGTATTGAATCTGTCTTTGTTTGCCATAATCATAAACAGAACAACCAAAAGCATGATTCTAACTGCAGTAAGGGCAAAACCCGGTGTCGGTATTCCAAAATACGGAGGCATTATTTCTATGGAAACCAATAACAATATAGCCAAAATATGCATAAATTTTGGTTCCCTGTCATTCTTTATGTACTTACTGCTAGTAACCGGTTTTGTCATTTATAATTCCTTATTGTTTAATTGCCATATATAATTCCATCAAAATAGCGCGGGCTTTATGGTAGCAATCGCTATACCTGATAGCAAGCGGCACAGTATTAAAATACTTCTTATCTTTAAGAAGTTTTATTCGTAAATCCGTAGCTTTTATATTTTTTTCCAAAAGCTTTATTTTGTACTCTTCTGCATTTATATCTTCTGAAAACTTAAGAGTGGCTTTATGACTCTTGCCAAGGTTTTCAAGAAATTTAAGCCTAACTGCCATATCATGCATTTTATGCAGCGAAACGTTTTTGTCATGTACTCTTCTTTTTAATGATTTATAGTGATAAATATATAAACCATCCACAGAAAGCGAAAGCTTCCATACAAATTCATCATGAGCCCATCCCTCAAACCAGTATGGTCTGATTCTTTGGGCAAAGGACTGCCTTACACACATGGTACAGCCCTGGCATCCAATAAATATATTATGTGAATCAAATACTACTTTTTCTACAGATCCATCATTTTTAAATTCTCTTAGCTCCCATCCGGGAACACTAAGCGCATTATCAGAGTCAATAAAAGGTTCAAATTCCGATCCAAGGACCTGTATTTTGGAATTAGCCTCCATTACATCCATCATCTTTTTGACTCTGTCGGGATACCAAATATCATCCTGATCGCAGAAAAAAATATAATCTCCATGGCATTCGTACATCGCCTTAACAAAATTTGAAGCATAACCTAAATTGTGCTCATTAACAATAATCTTTATTTTATCTGAAAGCTTATTATCACTAATATATTTCTCCACAACTGCAGCCGTATTATCCTTCGAGCAATCATCACAGATTATCACTTCATCAACGGGAAGTGACTGCTTAAAAATTGACATAAGCTGTTCGACAATAGTCGTTTCACCATTGTAGGTTGCCATGGCAACAGAAATTCTCATTGTATTACCCCTTCATAACTTTACCCAGAACTCTGCCTATTGGTTTTGCATATATTCTTCTGATATTTTTTATATATATACCGATCTTGCCGGTAAAAAATCTGTTTTCTTTGTAATTTGGAAATTTCTCTTTTATATATACAAAGGTTCTGTCCAAAAGCCTGTCTTCAAGTTCTCTGTCTTTAATTCTTCCTATTCTGCTAAGAGAACTGCATAAAAGAATTTTTACACAAAAATATTCCAGTTCCTCTTTATACTGATCATAAAATCCTTTTTCCTTATAAAAAGAAACCATATCATCAACAACATCAAAAATATTTTCTACTCTTTTTCCCGTGTTGGCATTCATGGTAGATTTGCTTCTAAGAAAATAGTAAACATATTTTTCATCTACATAAGACATCTTTGATATATAAGGAATACTCTTTATATAAAATGATGTATCCTCATATATAAGTCCCTCCGGAAATATAATATTATTATCCTGAAGTATCTGTCTTTTATAGAGCTTGTTCCAAGGAGAAACCTGCGGATTCATAAACATATCTCTGTTATCGGGATGCTGCTTTACCGTTCCTCTTGGAGGAAGATCTTTTATTTCACCGTTTTCTTTTTCCAAAACAAAGTGAAAACTGCATTCAACTATATCTGCATTCTCCTCTACTGCCTTTTGATACATTGCCCTGAACATATCTATATCAACATAATCATCAGAATCGGCAAATCCGATATAGTCTCCCGTGGCACTTTTGATTCCAAGATTCCTCGCAGAACCCTGACCACCATTTTCCTTAACTATTATCCTGACCTTTTTAGGAAACCTTTCAGCATACTCATTTAAAATATCCATGGAAGAGTCTGTGGATCCATCGTTTACAATTATGATTTCTATATCCTCCAGACTTTGTCCTACAAGAGCATCCATACTTCTTTTCAAATATTCAGCTGTGTTATATACAGGGACAATAATACTGACCTTCGCCATAGCTTTTATGCCTTTTTAACCTTTATTTTTTCCTGAATACCACTCTTTTTACTTTTTGCTTCTTCTTTTTCATTTTTCTTAACCAGATTTCTGTAGTTATAATCCGGTGAATCTGTGGAAATACAGTTATAAATAATACCGGATATGTTGGCATTGAGGCTTTCCAGTTTTCTGACTACCATCTTGGTTCTCTCATATTTGGTAAGTCTTTCTCTGACTACGATAATGTATCCTGTAGCTTCATGAACCATTGCCAGAGAATCGGAATAAATTCCCAGGGAAGGCATATCAATAAATATATAATCATAATCAGGTTTATATTTTTCTACCAGTGCATAGAACTTTTTACCAACTGTAAGATTTGCAGCATCCTCTGTAGACATGCCTGCCAATAATACATCGCAGTTTTCGATATAATTACAAACCTTTACAGTCTCTGTTTTTCCAAGGAGGAAACCGGCAAGACCGTTTTCATCCTTAAGGCCTGTTCTTTCAGCCAGCTTACTGTTTCTGAAATCTGAATCAACCAATAATACCTTTTTACCGATCTGAGCAAGGGATATGGACAGGTTTAATGCACTGGTGGATTTACCTTCTCCCACATCAGCACTGGTAAATACATATACAGGACAGCCCTGGGCATCCTTATCAAAAAGCATTGTGGATCTTATATCACTATAAGCTTCCTTAACTATGAAGGGACTACTCTGAGTCAGTAGCAATTTCTCCTGTACTGCATCCTTATCCTTTTTAGTCATATCAGGAACTTCACCTATGATAGGAATATTAAATAAACCCTTTATCTCATATTCTCTTCTGACTGTTGTATCAAATAAAGCTTTTATAAGGCTGTAAAGCGCCATGAGGAAAAATCCTACAGCAAAGCCCGCTACTACGAGAAATGATAAGGAAAGAGAAGAAGCTGGTGATGTAGGCATCACTGCTTCATCAAGAACACTCATTCCACCGGACTTTACTATGCTTGTCACCTTATCCGGAGCAAGATCAGCAATGGCATTGGCAATATTATAAGCATTAACCGGATTGGCATCATAAACATATACATAAAAAATTGCAGTGTTACTTACAACACTGGTGGATATTTCAGAAGAAAGATCTGTAATGGAATAACCTTCAAGATCAAGATAATCCAGTAGAGACTGCAAAAAGCTTCTGCTGTTCAAAATTTCAATATAGCTTGTTATAAGCTTATTGGCAGAAGCTATCTCTGAACTGGACAGATTAACACCTGATGAATTTACATAATCAGGACTTGTATATACATAAAAAGAAACTCTTGCACGATACACTTCACTTGTCATGCCAAAGCCAAGAATTCCCGCAAGAACTGCCATAATAAGTCCAGCGAAAACCATATACTTAAGCTTAGCCTTTAAAACCCAGAAAAATTTTTCCAAATGAAAATTTTCCAAAACCGTATTTAACATACCTAACTCTCCCGTTTATCTTTTTTACCGCTTTATTATTAGAGCACCATGAATGTGACTATCCTACTGCCCAAACAAATACCACGGCATTACCCCCTATAAATCCTATGATATTTTAGCAACACTTCTATCATAATTTCTATCATATTTGCATTTGTTTTTTTATTTTGTGACTTTTTTATAATTTCACTTTGAAGACTTCTTTATTTTTGTAAGAATTGTACCCTTAAATATATCCACAAAATAATTAAATTCATCTGATCTGTAATATGCCAGCACTATGATAATCATTGGAACAAAAGCTATTATAAACATTTCAATTATAAATTTAAATATTGTAATTTCTCCAAAAAGCGGTCTTATAAAACTACATATTGCACAAGCACAAAGGAATATGATCCAATACTTTAACTGCTTAACCACATAATTTTTAAAGATATCTTTATGAAAATAGTCTTTAAATAAAATCATCGGTTCATACCAGATATTAGTCAAAGCTCTGGCTATGGCTGATGCAATAAGTATTCCGGAAAGTCCCAGCAGTTTACCCAGTATTACTGAAAGAATAAGGTTTATTGCAGCCGTAAAGCAAAAAACATATTTGGTCTTTTTAAACATTCCCATGGTATCTCTGTATAGGGAAACGGTTCTTATACTCATAGGCATGAAGAAATTAAGAACTATAGCCACAAGGGTAAGCTCATCCAAAAGATATTCCCCTCCAAGCCAGATGGTTACAAAATCCTCAAGAAGACCCCAAAAGCATACAGAACAGAAAACAGCAATTGAATTGGCAACAAAATTAACTCTGTTAAAATAAAGATAGCTCTTTTCCGTATCATCTCCTGCATTTAAATCTCCAAGACTTGCCGTTATGGAGTAAAAAAACAGGTTCATGAAATTCAGAACAGAATTAACAACCAAAAGATAATTTGAATAGAAGCCGACATATATTGTTCCCACCAGCATAGATATCAGTATATTATCGGTATTACTCATAATAACGCCGCCAATCCTATATAAAAACATAGATTTGACATTATCAAGAATACTTATTTTTTCGGCTTTTCCCAGGACCTCTTTTTCTTTTATAAAGGGAAACATTTTCTCTGTCTGAATGGTTTTATAAAGATTTGATCCCCAGCCGATTATGATCTGCACAAGAAGATATCCCACAAAGCTCTTAAAAAGAACCATAACAAGAATCTGAAGAATGTTCTTAATTACAATAAATGTAGTATCATACTGATTTAGGATGTATGCCTTTTGATATGCCTTGGTAATAGAAGTCTTATATACAAACAGATATGAAACAACTACATTACACAGATACAAAACATAATATAAAACAACATATTTGTATTCCAAAGTAGAATTTACAATATATGGCAAAAAGGGAATAAGAATTATTCCCACAACGCTTACTCCGATAGCAACATATTTATATATAGTTCCGTAAAAGGTGATCAGAGCCGAAAGAACCTTGATATCATTATTTTTGATGGGTTTATACATACTGTAGGTTATGGCGGAGCCAAAACCTAAATCTGCCAGCGATAATACCTGCAGTATATTGGAATACAACCCGTTTATTCCCAGATATTCAACTCCCAGATAATGAATAAAGATAGTCCTTGTTACAAAAGAAAAAAGCAGTGTAACAAACTGATTTACGATACTTGAAATTAAGTTTTTAGCAGAATTAGCTTTTCTGGATCCCACAACAAATTACCTTATTACTTTCTTAATGCTTTTCTTGATTTTCCTAAAAGAGGTTTTGCTTTTTTTCAAAAAATCATCATTTACCTTTTCCCAATCTATATTTATAAACCATTGGTATTCCTGCTTTTTATCAAAGCTCTCCGATTGCATGAGCCGGGCTATAGGTTCATAGGCTGTCTCTATTCTAGATTCGGTAAAAATAAAATCATGAAGTATCAGCCATTTAACTTCCTTTTTATCTTTATCCTGCCACTTAAATCCAAATTTCTCCGGATCTCCGTTGGAAGCGACTATTTCCATGATTGTACGGCAGCATTTTTCACAACGTCCGCAATTGGATCCACCTTTTGTAACCCAGCATACATGAATCTGCGGGTAAGAAAGCCCTTCCCTACACTTATTTACCAGAAATCCCACTTTTGAAAGTCTATCCATATCATAACTGTCATGTACAACTTTGGTTAAGGACAGTCTGACATAATTATCAATGGTTGGGTCACTGGCGCATAAATATTTGCCTTTAAGCTTTTCACAAAAAGATGATGCAATATAAATTTTTTCAAGTCTGAACTTATATCCGATAATTGCAGCCTGAGTTAAAAGAGCCATTCCATGCTGAAAATCATGCCAGTATTCCAGTCCCTTATCCTTTATAAATTTTCCTATGCCGTTTTCGGAAACTCTAAGCATGCTTCTGAATTCAGATTTAATA
>JAILBM010000287.1 GCA_024680925.1 Butyrivibrio sp. | reverse complement strand
TCCCTTCCTGTGCAAATTCCTCAGAAAACATACTCAGTATAGCACAGGAACGGTTCCTACGCATGTTTTCAGGTGTACTATTCGTAATACAGATATTATGCGAATAGGTGTGTTGCATATATAACCTCGCTGCCACCCATATCGATCAGATCCAGTATATTTACTACTACAGGAGACATTTAAAGTGCAGCCTCCTTTTTCCACATATCTATTATATGGCTGATCTTATTCGGATCGGTCTCTACCTTAGTCTTGGGCTTATCTCCAGTCTTATAAGGATCAGCAATAGATGCCTCTATCGCTGAAATAAAAGCTTCTGCCTTTTTTTGGTCATTTATAACCACATTATGAAAAATGCTTGATGTAGCCATATCGGCACCTCCTTTTCTTCTTTATCGGCATTTCTGCCTACCTACTCAACTTTGTTGTATGCAAGAAAGCGGAATTTTGTGATTCATCCGCGCCAAACAAAAGACTTGTTCGAGGAGCATATATTGTTGCTAATAAGATATACTATTTAACAACATCAGGCCAACAAGATAAATTCAACAAACTCCAAAACATCACTATAACTATTCAACCATAATAATTTGTTTTGTCACATAGCTGTCCCCTTAAAGAAGCCTTAAATAAAGCCTTGTAATAGGACAATTGCAGTGATATGATTAATTTTAAAGTTTAGTGTCCTGTTATAGGACAAGATGAAGTTTAATATATTTTTGGGGAAAGGAGAACATATGAGAAAGGGAACCTTTAAAAGACGATTTGGAATAATCATGGCATTTATACTGGCAGTTATTACCTGTGTTTTTTATATGCCAATAAGGAATGTTAATGCAGAACAATTAGGTGATTTTGATTGCGAGTTACAAGATGATGGAACTATAATTATTACAGGTTATGATGGCAGAAGTAAAAATGTAGTTGTTCCAGCAACACTAGATGGTTATCGAGTTTCAGGAATAGGGGATTCTGCGTTTAGTTACACAAGTATTTCTAGAATAGTTATAGAAGATGGTATAAAATCTATCGAGCTTGACGCATTTCGGGGTTGCAAAGATCTTTCGGAAGTTGTATTGCCGCAATCGTTGGAAAGTATAGATGATCTTACTTTTTTAAATTGTTACAAACTTGAAAAAATATCACTTCCATCTGGATTAAAAAATATGGGAAGCTACGTATTCAAGGGTTGTAAATCGCTTAGAGCCATTAACATTCCTTCTGGTGATCTAGGTGGTGGTGTTTTCGAAAACTGTGAGAGTTTGGAAACAGTGACATTTGGTGAAGGTGTAAATAGTATTCCGTGGGGGATGTTTGAAGGATGTATAGCACTGAGTAAAGTTACCATTTCCAATAGTATTACAGAAATAGGTTCTAACGCTTTTGAAGAATGTACATCTTTAAGCAGTATAGAGATACCTGGATCTGTAAATACAATTGATGAATATGCTTTTTCGGGATGTACTAGCTTAACAAGTGTTAAGATTGAAAATGGCGTAAAAACTATCGGTAATAACGCGTTTGATAAGACTGGACTTACATCACTTTCCTTACCTCCGTCAGTAACTAGCATAGGAGAGCATGCTTTCGGATTTACCAAAGGATCATTTGGAGAATATAAAGCAAATACAACATTCAAGGTATCCGGTGTCAAAGGATCTGCTGCTGATAAGTATGCCACCGATAACGGGATGCTATTTGTAGAGTTAGACGCTGTAAAGGATCCGATTATAAGTGTACTATCAGGTACGTATTACGAAACACAGTATGTTGAACTGTCAACGGAAACTCCCGGAGCAACAATCTACTATTCAACTGATGGATCTACGCCTACGTCTATGTCGTCAGTTTATTCAGGTGAAATAGAGATTTCCGAAAGCACTGTTTTAAAAGCTATCGCTATAAAGCCTGGAATATATGACAGCTCGGTTGTAACGGCAACATATACCATAAGAGAGAAAGAGATACCGACTATTAACGTAAAGAATAGTTTTGTTAAGGTTGTCGGCTCAAAGTTTAAAATTGGCGCAAAGACTGATAGTGATAGCAAAATAACTTATACAAGTAATAAAAAAAGTGTTGCAACAGTAAACAGCACGGGAAAGATAACCTGTAAAAAGACCGGAACGGCAACTATAACTATAAGAGTTGGTGAGACGGACAAATATCTGGCTGCTACAAAGAAAATTAAGGTAAAAGTGTTTACATTTCCGTCTTCCAGAAAAGGGACATATGATTGGACGGGAGACGGTATGCATTATCACGAATGGATATCAGTAAAAAAAATAAAGGGTGGTAAGGTATATATTACTGCAGAAAATGCTTCTTATGAAGGTGCAGATACGGGGTGGCAAGAGAGTTGGACTCTTAAGAATTATCCGTTTGAAATAGTTGGTAAAAATAAAGCATATAATTCAGAGTTAGGGATTTCTATTTCTTGGGAAGGAAACAAAAAAATAAAGATAAGCGGTTATAATGATTACGTTTCTACAGGTATTTATAAAAAAGAGTAATCAAAGTTTCTGTGGGGCAGTCACGTGGACTGCTCCTTTTTCGTGCAAAAAACACAAAGACCAGGCTATAGCCTGGCTTTTGCGTAGTCTAAATATTAATTATTACGATCAATGTAGTAAATTGTTATTGACGGAAATTCCATTTTTTGCCCGGTAGCTAATGTTTCTCGTTGCTCAATCCCATTAATTACTCCGTATACCGTTAGCTGATTTCCTTGTACAATACGTCCGCCATCACTCTCCTTCCGCTCATCGTATACAGAATAATCCTCGTCATTTTTTGTCATGGACATATTAAAAGTATTATCCCAATAATAAGGTCTACATACGTAATTATTAGATAAAGCTGTTGCAATGATACGATTCACTTCCTGCTTGGTCCTTGCGCTTTTTAACTGTGCTTTCAAACTGTCCGCCATTTGCCGAATCCGCAAATATTCCATGTAGACCGCCGGATCCGTCTGTTGCAGAAATCTTATCTCCTCCGGTGACAGTTTTTTCCCGGCCTTTAATTTCGTACGGATCCTCTCACTCGTCCGGTTTCTTTCCTTGTCTGACATCTTCCGTGGATCATGATTCAGGCGTTCCATGACATACTCGCCAAGTTGTTCCTTTATCTTCCATTGAACTTCCATAGATACCCCTTCAAAATTGGTAGACTGGCTCCTACTCGATTTCAACTCTGTTTCACACCTCAAGGCAAAGCCTTTCGGTGCTCTACAGTCGCCAAAGTCCCCCTTGCAAGCAAGCTTGCAGATGGGACTTTGGCTCGTTGTTATACATAAAAAGGACCATGTTCACATGATCCTTCAATGTCTTTGGGATAATACCTTTATAGTACCATTTCATATTTTTCTTTCAAATTATTCAGCATGTTGTACTTAATCATCCCTTCCAGTTGCATTCGCCCAACGACTATACCGGGTGCGATTCCCTGTTTTTTTGCAAATTGCAGCACACTTCCTTCTGAATAATCTCCGTTTCTTTTAAATACATCAAAGTCTTCCGATGTTATTAATATATCACCTGACCATTTGTCAGCCGCTTTCTCATCTTCTTCCGATGTACCATTCGTCTGCCCTACATGGCCGAGAACAATATGTGCGAGTTCGTGAAATAAACTGAACCAAAACTTGTCAGCATCCTTTCCCCTTGCTGTAAGTCCAACAACAATCTTATTTCCATCCATAAAGGAAGCTCCCTGAAGAAAAGATCCTTTAAGATGCGGCAGAAATACTAAAGCAATTCCACAATCTGCAAGACAATTTTTTATCCTTGGGCAGAATTCCTTTGGCTTAAGCATGGTCATTTTTCGCAATTTTGGCATCGCAGAAATTAAACCCTTAATATTGATCTGTGCCGTTTTGATACCACGGGCCTTAATCTTTGCTTCCTGAGCCCAAGCCATCAATGCCAAATCACTTTTTTCTGTAATAGCCAGACGTCTACATGCAATTCTTGTAATCTGCTCACTCCCAAGAAGCGAAAGCTCGACTACCTCAAAGTATTTCCTAAGATTAATAACCTTCTCCTTAGCCTCTCTGGTCTCCGGAACCCACCCAAATCTAGCCATTTCACTATAAGGAAATTGTTTCGCCAGCACTACATCTGCATCCATCGCATTTTCTGCTTCAGCTTTAATAATCTTCTCTCTATAGATTGCTTCAAGGTTATTCCAGAACTTAGCCGGAACACCTAAAACCACCTCTAACCTGACCGCGGTCTCCGGTGTAAGCTGTACATCACCGTTAATAAGCCTACTGATATGCTTCTCGGA
>JAILBM010000277.1 GCA_024680925.1 Butyrivibrio sp. | reverse complement strand
ACTGTATATCTGCCTTATGACACTAATGCAACCGGTTCAGGAGGTACTACGTTTTCAGTGGTTGTAGGTCTTACAAAAGATGGTTCTGCTACATATTTGGGACAAGAGAATACATATTCACGTTATGGAACTGTTGAAGCTTGAGAGGGCTAGAGTTTTTACTATTCAGGATCGAAGTGGGTTGATGTTTGTGACACTTATTCAAAACGAAACTATATTATAAAGGCCTACACAAACAATGCAGAAACTACAGAAACTGTTGAAGCCACAAGTATTGATTTTGATATTGTAGGTGAGGACAATGAACTTACTGTAGGTATTGGTGAAAGTACCAAGGTTGTGGCAACGGTTCTTCCTGCGGGTGCTTCAAACAGAACGGTAAGCTGGAGTAGCAGTAATACAGATATAGCTACAGTTTCAGATTCCGGAATGATAGTGGGAATTGCAGAAGGAACTACCACTATTACAGTTACCTCCGGGGATGGTAAAGTTTCCAGAACCATAAATCTTACAGTAAAAAAGAAATTGCTGGGATTAAATGTTTACCGGTATTCATCAACTTTGTATGTTGGAGAAACTTATGAATTTTGGTGTTCCCTTAACCCGTCAGATTATGAAACAACATCAAGCGTGGAGTGGACGACTGATTCTGACAGAATTAGTATTTCGAAATTGACGGATAGGTCTGCAAATATAACAATTTTAAAACCGGGTGATTGGGATTTAAAAGTGACATTGGATGATGTCTCAAAAACAATAAATTACTATGCTTTTATTTCTGATGACAGTTATGGATATGAGGTGGCATCGGATAATACAGTAGAACTGTGGTGGGATCCTGTCGAGGATGCTACCGGATACTGGTTGTATGACAAATCAGGGAACTATCTTGCTTTTATATCACCGGATGAAACGACAGAAAAATACACATATACAGATGAAACCTACAAAAATGATTATACTCAGTCCAGTGCGGTGTATCAGTTAAGATATAATATTGATGGTGAGATTTATGCTGTAAATATAGATGTTACCCTTAATACAATTGCAACCATCACCTATGAGGTTGGGGATGGCACTCAAAATGAAAACAATCCAACAACCTATAGTCCCGGTACAGAGGTAACACTTTATGATCCAACCCCACCGGAAGGATATGAATTTGATGGGTGGTACCTAAGTTCTAATTATTCTTCTACAAGTAAAAGGGAAAAAATACTTGAAACCGATAGCGGTAATTTAACTTTATATGCCAAATATGTGAAGATAACCTACACTGTAACCTTTGTGAAAAACAACGGCAGCTCCGATATAAACGCAACAGTAGAATATGGAGATGCGGTTTCGAAGCCTTCAAACATTTTCTGGTATAAACATACTCTTGAAGGATGGTATTTGGATGAGGAATGCACAAACGAGTATGACTTTACAACTAAGGTGTATGAATCCTTTAGTTTATATGCAAAATGGAATGTGACTATAGATGGGATATCTATTTTGCAGGTGATAGATGATTCTACCGAAAGTGAATTCATAGTTAACGAACTTGAATCCGGTGATAGTATAACCTTAAAGGCACGAGTTTATCCGGAGAATTCTGCATCTGAAATAGCATGGGTAAATTATGGAGATGAAGATGTCCCTGTATATGCGGATATATTCCCATCAGATGCGGCTACAGTAACACTAAATACAGACAAGTCTCTTACCATAACAGCAAATAAGCTTGGAACTGTAACTGTGGGTGCCTATGCTGTTGATAATGAAGAAATAAGCTATTATAAGACTATTTCCCTGAAGGAAGTATTGCCACAGAGAGTGCTTTTGGATGTGATTTCAGAATCAGATATTTCGGATACTGATACTTATGGTATATATATGTCCGGTGCTGATACGCTAAAAGGTAGTATTACACTTACGGGAAAACTTTATAATACCCAAAATCCGGACAATACTACGGAGTATAGTGCCAATCAGGAGGTAAACTTTACTTCCTCCAATGAAAATTATGTGGTTATTGATTCTACAGGTATAGATGAAAACGGACTTTACTATGCGGTTATTAAACCGGCAGAAAATATTGTTTTTCCATCGGATAAAAGTTATGTAACAGCAAGGATAACAGCAGTTTCTACTGCCAACAATGCAGCCAGAGCTGAATATGATGTTGTAGTAAGGACTTCAGATTCAGATGAAGACATTATTCTTCCGGAACTTCAGATTATAAGCAGTGGCAAAAATCCGGTTATATATGCTTCAAGTAAGGCTGATACCACAGCTGATCTTAACGAGGATGGAATAAATCTGGCAGTTGGAAAAAACACTACGGTAAAAGCGCAGTTTATAGATGTCGAGGATGAAGGTAGTGTATTATGGTCCAGTGCTAATTCTGCTGTTGCTACCATAACCTCTTCAGGTAAGATTACAGCCAAGTCTGCAGGTGATGTGGTTATATCTGCCACAAGCGGGGACCGGGAACTGACAGCTTCTATAAGAGTTAAGGTATATGATCCTGTAACAAAGCTTACTCTTGACAGTAAATCGGTTAAGCTGGGCATTGGACAGAGCATAACAATTGCAGCTGATACAATTCTTCCAACGACAGCCAGTAATGAGCTTAAATTTGAAAGCAGCAATGAAAATGTTGCTACAGTAGATGAAAGTACAGGACTTGTTAAAGGCATTTCTGCCGGTAAAACAGTAATTACCGCAACTACAGCAGCCGGTGAAAAGAAAGCTAAATGTACTGTGACAGTAGGAAATGCAGTAAGTTCTATTACAATAAAAAGTAAGAGTGACAAGACTACTGCAGATTCCTATAGCTATGAAATAGCGGCAGGCAAAAAATTACAACTTCAGACAATATTTAATAATGGAGAAAAAACTTATCAACCTGCCAATAAAGAAGTGACCTGGGAAATAACCGGATACAGCTCAGAGGATGTAGCTTCCATAAGCTCAAAAGGTGTTATTACAGCGAGCAAAGAAGGTTGGATTTCTGTAATAGCCAGGAGCACAACTGATATTTCGGGAGATGATTATGTGTCCTCCAATCCTGTGTACGTATATGTATATGTACCAATTAAGAAAGCATCTTTAAGTAAAACATCGGTATCTGTTTATCCCGGAAGCAGTTATACCATGAGTGCGACATTAGTCTCCACTGTTTCAGGCGAGGAAGTGACCGGATCTGGTATTAATACAGATGGTAATCCGGAGGGAATGTCAGATGAAATAGTATGGACTTATAAAAAAGATTCGGATGCGGAAAATGATTATCTGGGAATAGGCGAAGGAGTAACGGGAGAAACCTGTACTGTAACCGTAGACAGTAGTTGCACGGCTAATCAGAAGATACCTGTTATAGCTACCTTTACTCCTCACGGTTCTAAAGCAAAGACTCTTACCTGTAATGTTACGGTTTCGGATGGTAAAGTCAAAAAGCTTAATCTTAGCACAAAGAAACTAAGTATTAATCAGGGCGGAGATGGCATAATTACGGCTAAACTTAATCCTGATGTTCCTGTTGATCCTGGAGTAACCTGGGTAATAGATGATGATAGTAGAGACCTTGTATGCTTTATAGATGATAGCGGAAATTCAATTATGGATTCTTCATCTACTACAAGTTATGCAACGACCTATTGTCAAGCTGATGTGGAAGAAAGTTATAGTGTTCGTGTAAGAGCTTTATCAGGTGCTACAGTTAAATCCAAGGCATATATTACTGCTATTACCAATGGGACTAATTCTAAGGGCTATTGTCTTGCAGCCAAAGTAACTGTAGAGATAGGTGGTGGAACTGAAACAATAATAATAAATTCCGGAAAAAAAGATGTCACCTGGAATAGCAGCTCGTCAGATAATACAGATAAACTTATTATGCTGGCAGAAGGTAGAAGTACTACACTTAAAGCTGTTGCCTATAGCGACTATTCAAGTAAAACAAAGGCCGGAAATCAGAAAGTTACCTGGACAAGTTCTGATGAAAGCATAGCCACTGTAAACAGCTCTGGAAAAGTAACAGCCGTTGGAAGTGGTAATGTGGAAATAACGGCCTGTTCCACAGATAAGAATTATGAAAACAGTAAAGCTGATAACATACAGGCTACAGCACTTATATATGCTTATGCTTCTGCAACAAATATAAGTCTTGATAAGACAAAGGCAAGTCTTGCCACAGCAATTTCAGATAATACTGTTTCGTCTTCCTTGAGACAATATGAGGTGGTGACACCGATTATTACACCCGATGATATTTTTGACAATGCCCAAATAACTTCAGGAGCAACTGATGCATCGGCTTTGGCAGATTATAATGTCATAACCTGGAATGTGGATTGTGGTGAGAAGGGATGCGAATTTATAGCTGTAAAAGCAATAAATACAGAGCAGATTAGTAATGCTACTGATAGCTATACCAAGCAGAATATCATAAGCTTATATGACAGTGAGTTTACTCCGATTTCTCCGGAATCAGAGAGCTTTGATACTGAAGAGGGAGAGAGCCTTGCCATTAAAGCCTTAAGACCCGGAAAGATAAAGCTTACAGCTACCGCGCCCGGTGGGAAAAAGGCCACATGTGTACTTACTGTTTACACCCATGTGGATGACCTTTCATTAAAGCTTTCCTGGGAAGATGGTGAAGGCGGCTCTCTTGGATCCTATAGCGGGGATATTACCAAAACTGTGACAATAAATAAAGAAAAAAAGAATGTGACAGTTCTTGCAAAAACTGAAAGCACAACCACCACAGCAGATGATACCTATGATTATGCAGCTTATCTTGATCTTAAGAATATAAAGAGCATTAAACTGACTACTGCTTTAGATATTAGTAACGGTGTATGTAAATCAGGCGATGGCTATGTGGAGGATAGGGTTCCCTATTCCGACAAAAAGACTGATTCAGTGACAAAGCAGGCAACAGCTTTGTATAATGCTGCCAAAAAATATGTTATAAATTCGGCAGTTAATTATTCGAGCTCTGATACATCGGTGGTGATAGTAGATTCCAAAGGAAAATTAACTGCTAAGGGAACAGGTAATGCAGTAATTACAATATCTACCTCTGATGGATCGATTACAAAAACTATTCTGGTAGATGTTGCAGAGAATGTAGAAGAAAGAATATCAGATGATTAAAAATCCGGATTAATTGATTAAACTCCTCCAAGGCGTAGTGCTAAGGAGGAGTTTTTATAAGAACCATTGTTACTGGAGAAACCTTCTGGCAAGTCAACAGTAACGAAACGCTCCATTAGGGATACACACTCGTGCGAATATTTTGTCATGACAGCATAAAAATGTTATTATTTTATTGATATAAAAAATATGTTTTAAAGAAAAATTTATAATAAATACAGGAGGCATAAAATGTCAGAAAATAATCAGGAAATCAAAAATGAGGAAAGTGTTGATTCTAAGGTGCTGGAGGAGATAAGAAAAGCCTGTTCCAGGGAAGCGTTTTATTCAAGGCTTACAGCAGTTTTTGTGGGAGGATTATTTTTGGTAGTGGCAATTTCCCTTGTACTTATTGTGCCAAAAGCAATTTATGCATTAAATAATGCCAACAGTTTAATAGATGATACCAATAAACTTGTTTTGGAAACCAATGCTGCGGTAGATGAACTCAGTGAAATTACAGGCGAGCTGGAAACTATGGTGGATAGTGTGACCAGTGCCAGTAACAATATGAACAAGCTGGTGGAGGATAATGCCGAAGATCTTACACAAGCAGTACAGAATATGTCTGAAATTGATTTCGAAGGACTCAATAAGGCAATTGCCGATCTGCAGACAGCAGTAGGGCCGTTGGCAAAACTTTTTGGTGGTAACTAAATAATTTAATGACATTATAAAGCTGTTTAATACAATTTTAATTGAAAATTTATAAAAAAAGATTGAAAATATTACTCGTTAGATGTAGAATTTGTTCATTGAAAAATTATAAAATTTTTAGATATTATTGAGTGAAGAAATCAGGGCAAAACTGTTGAAAAGCAGTGACGCAAAGCTATAGGGGCCATGGAAACTTCCTTTCCGGCCAGCCAGTTGCTGATGCGCTTATTTGTTCGGGCGCGTCAATGTGCGTCCCGTCCGTAACACGACGGGAATTTTTATGCACAATTTTGGAAACTTTTGGTACTTTCAAAAGTCTCCATGCTTCTTTACTTATTTATTCTGATGCTAATGTTTATACACTCGTTTGAGGGGCGAGAGTACAACACTTTGTGATAGGCATTCAGTTGGATATGTAAGTGTGCTTTGCAGCTATTATTTCTTTAATATTATTATTGCATGGTCCGGGGTACTACATATCAAACTGTTCACGAAATGTAGTACTTTTTTTGCGCCTTTTTTTAATGGAATTTATAAGGAATGCGCATTTGAATACTGAGGTGAAATATGGCTGATAAAGATTTAAGGAAACTTAGACGAGCAGAACTGTTGCAGATGATGATTGATTATTCTGAGGAAGCACAGGCAGCTAAGGCTCATGAAAAAGAAATAGAAGAGCAGTTCATAGTTGAAAAAGGTCTTCTCATGGATCAGCTCAGTGCTGAGAGAACGGCACTTCTTCAGGGATTTGACGAAGAAAAGGCCGAAATGAGGGCCAAGTTTAATGAGCAAAAAAAAGCTATGCAGGTCAAGTTTGATAAAGATATAAATGGACTTAAGGCCAGACTTGAAAGAGAAAAAAGACAGCTCAGAGGAGAAGTTGACAGAAAAATAGATTTAATTGAAAATTCCGGAAGTCTTGCCGATGCAGCGGTTGCTATATCCGGACTTATGAAGGATGCGCAGGAAGCAATTGATTTATATACCCGCAAAATTAAAGAAGGGGTTGCGTCGGAAAACGAAGAAGTAAGAACTATTCTAAAGGATGCCGGAAATCGTGCAGATAATATAGTATCAGAGGCTGAAGATAAGGCACTTATGATAGAGGAAGATGCCAGGGTAAAGGCTGATGAGATTCTTGATAAAGCTAATGCAGAAGCAGAAGAAATTCTTAAAAAAGCCAGGGAAGAAGCAAAGGCATTAAAAGAAAAAAGCTTGCAGGATTCAGGTGAAGAAAATAATACTGAAGACCTGAAAAAAGACCCGGAACAGGAAGTTTTAAAGGAAGAAAAGACAGCATAATTTTGACATAAATATTCATCAGGAAAGGATAAGAATGTCAGATACAGCAAAACCATCTCTTGAAGAGCTAAAGGCGGAGCTTAAAAGAGAGAACAACAAAACAGAATATAAAAGAACTTTTAGAAATACAATATTTATTCTTATTGTAGTCGCTGCGGCAGCAGTACTTATATCCAGTTTTTTTATTACAGTCTTAAAGGTGACAGGTGACAGTATGACGCCTACCTTTGAAACAGGACAGATTGTAATAGCACAGAATTCAAATGAGTTTGAAACAGGCGATGTAATTGCCTTTTATTATAACAATAAAGTTTTAATCAAAAGGGTAATAGGTTCGCCGGGAGATTGGATTAATATAGATGCCGATGGAAACGTAACTGTTAATGGTGTGATGATTGATGAACCATATGTTGATGCACTTAGCTATGGCGAGAACACAGACATTACGTTTCCATACCAGGTACCGGAGAACAGGTATTTTGTACTTGGCGACCACAGGGAGACTTCAGTTGATTCAAGATCTTCAACTGTAGGATGTGTAACACAGGAGCAGCTCATTGGAAAGATAATATTCAGAGTTTATCCTTTCAGTGATTTTGGAAGTATGTAAGGGGAATTGAAAGAAGAAATTGTTGGTTTACGTAGTTAATAAGGGGTACTAAATGCGTAATATTGATGAAAATCGTGTGGAAAAGTTTATAAAACAGCATAAAGGCTATAGGAAGTGGCTTGC
>JAILBM010000226.1 GCA_024680925.1 Butyrivibrio sp. | reverse complement strand
CAATTATCAGCTGATTAAATTTTTGAGCATTCATGAAATCATGAAATCTGGATAGCAGGAGTGTGAAGCAGTGATGCTCAAATAAGAAATGCGATAACCAGCAATTAGTTACAGTGTGTATAAAAATTTATAAGATGTGCTTTGTGGAGGGAAATATGGGCGATTACAGAATTGGATATGTTACAGGACTTTTGGCGGCATTTGCCATTACATTTATTGCGATTATTTTGATACGGAAATTTAAAGGTGGTTATGAACACTATGATGAAAGACAGATATTGGCCAGGGGTAAGGGCTATAAGATCAGTTTCATGACGGTTTTATTATCAAACTTCTTATATGCTTTTTTCTTTTATGGAGTAACTAAGGATATAGTGTCACCGCAATTTATCATCATAGCAATAGCAATGATAGGTGTGATGGTTTACGCGGTATATTGTATTTTCCATGATGCTTATGTCCAGGTTGGTCAAAATAATAAAACCTGGCTTATAGTACTTGCTCTGGTCATAATCTCTAATTTACTTGGAGCACTTAGTAACAGAGAAGAGGGCTTCTCGGTTGACGGACTGGCAAATGGAAAATATTTAAATCTGCTTATTGCAATAGTCTTTAGTGTTGTGCTTATAGCCTTTTTAATAAAAAGTTTCATAGATAAGAGGGGAGAGTCACATGAAGAATCTTAAAATGAAAGCTGCGAGGGCAGGAAAGGATCTGTCCCAGCAGCAGCTAGCGGATGCATGTGGCGTTTCCAGACAGACAATAAATGCAATTGAAAAAGGGGATTACAACCCTACAATAGGGTTGTGTATTGCTATATGTAAAGCACTGGACAGAACATTGGATGAACTCTTTTGGGAAGAATAGGAGTGGGTCATGATATATGCTTTAAGTGATATTCACGGATGTTTTGATGAGCTGAAAGAGAAAATGAAAGATGTAGATCTCTCCGGAGATAACAGGATCATTTTTCTTGGAGATTACATAGACTACGGTACAAAATCCGGTGATGTTCTGAGATTCATACATGATTATCAAAAAGAGAACGGTGAGGATAAGGTAATCGTACTCAAAGGCAATCATGAAGCTGCGATGCTTGAGTGGATAGACGAGTTTAAAAATCCATCATCATATGATGGATATATGTCATATAATTCCTGGTTCAGAGAAGATGCTGAGCAGAATTATAAGACTTTTAAGACATTAATAAATAAGGAACAACTGGAGCACATACTCGAAATAGAGAATGAAGCATCTTTTGAAAGGCTTAATGCTGAGGCTGTGAAAATGGTGCTGCAAACAAGCGGTGTTATTATCAAATGGATTAGATCCATGAAAAGTTTCTATGAGACTGACAAACAGATCTTTGTGCATGCGGGAATTGACGAGGATGCAGAGGAGTACTGGAAAACAGGAACTCCTGAAGAGGATTTTTATTATAAATATCCTGCAACTACCGGAGCTTTTTACAAAACAATAATTGCCGGCCATGTGGGGACCGCAAGTTTTGCAGGGGACAGATCATTTCACGATGTGTTTTATGACGGCAAAAGCCATTATTATATTGATGGATCTGTCTATAAAAAAGGAGGAAAGCTTCTTCTTATCGGATATGATGAAAAAAATGGTAAGTACTATCAGATTGAAAGAAATAAAAAAATATTGATAAAACATTAAAAAACCAAATTCCGAGTACTATGCACCATTTTTGTGTTTTTTATACGTAAGAATCAAAATAATGATCCCCCTGTTAACGGACCTGCAAATGCGAGATATTTAAAGCGAAAAAATATTTCAGGGGATCTGTAACTATATTAGTTTATGCACAAGGAAAATCCCCGTGAAATGGGAATTTTTTATTTTTTTAAATAAATCTTTATCTTTATTTTATAAGTTAGACAATGCCTATGACTTATAATTAATCAGGCGAGAGAAATTTATACTAAATTCAAAAGCTTATGAGGAATGGAGGTAACGATTTATGAAGAAAATATTTAAAAGAATGGCGGTGTTGATACTATCCCTCATGCTTGCATTTACAGTTCCGCTTTCAGTCGAGGCTAAGGGAACGGGTAGCTTTTCATCTTATGTAAACAGTAAGGGCCTATATTATAAAAAAATGCCAAAACAGTATAGGCAGGGCTATAAGATGGGGAAAAAACAATTTAAGAGTCAATCCTGGCAGACCTATGAAATGTCTTATGATATACTCTACGGCAAAGATTGGTTCCTGCAGGATCATACGGCTATTTATGGATATACTGCCGGAGCACTGTCTGTACAGCAAGCGAAGCAGACCTATAAAGCAGCAACTCGACTTGCAAAAAAAGCAAAGGGTAAGAGTTCACAATATAAGAAAGCACTGGCACTTCATAACGCGCTCATAAATAATACTTCATATATGTCGGGGCAATACAGCGGACAGACTGCGTATGAGGCACTTGTATGTAAAGGTTCTGTTTGCGCAGGATATGCAAGAGCATATAAGCTTCTTTGCGATATATGCGGTATTCCCTGCTATTGTGTATATGGAAATGCCGGTGGAGGATTAGGCGGCGGAGGAGCACATCAGTGGAATGTGATAAAACTTAACGGGCAGTGGTATGAAGTGGATGTTACATTTGATGAGGGAATAAGTCAGAATGGAACAATAAGCAAAGAATTTTTCTGCCTGTCAACAGCGAAAATGTCGTCCCATGTTACGAGTAATGGAATGGGAAGCTATCATCAAAGATGCGGACTTGACACTTCTACAGAACAATTCAACAGAGTTGTACCGGTAGCAAACGGGACAAAATATCAAAAATAATTATTCAAAGCCGGGTTCTTTTTAATATATTCTATTTCGTTGGACCCGGCTTTAAAATATATGAAGTATTTTAACTGACACCTGATGAACTAAAGTGCTTACCGGCAGATTAGCCAGACGGAGGTATTTATGGGAATGATCAGCAAAGCCATCGAAAAGAAAAAGAGAGAACTCATGTGGCTTGAGATAAGACTTGGCATTAAAATTGCAGCTGTAATTCTTTTACCCTTTATCATAGGTATAGTTATCCATATCATAAAAAAGACAATAAAAAAGCATGTTAAACGCAAGGTCAAAGAGTCTCTCAGAAACCGTGCCAAGGCAAGGCACGCTGAAGAAATGGATAAGTGGAAGACAGCCGACTATAAGTAAAAATTCTCACTAAAACCCACGGGCAAGCCCGTGGGTTTCTGCCTTTCAAGGAGATATTTCTTAAGCTCATTTTTCATTGCGGTTCCCGCATGGTCATTAGCCATAGCTATTTTCATAAAAAACCACTATCCCGAAACAAAAATAAAAAACTTCTGAAAATTATCTGAAAACAATATATATTAAGCAGGATCAATTCGAATAATGC
>JAILBM010000215.1 GCA_024680925.1 Butyrivibrio sp. | reverse complement strand
TGTTATCCACATTTTATCCACAAAATGTGGATAAAAAAATATTTATAAAGTTATAAACAAGTTATCCACAAAATCAACATTTAGCTGTGGATAAAAATTTTTAATACCATATATGGGTTTCAATTTTTTAAAAAAAAATTTAAAGTTGTCCACATTCATATTTAAACTTGACTGAAATACCTATTTTTATTATAATAACAACGATTTTTTCTGATTAAATTAGTATTTTTATTGTACGCAATTTAGCATACAAATTAGAGAAGGAGGTGTATTTCGACCATGAAGAGAACTTATCAGCCGCATAAGCTTCAGAGAGCTCGTGTTCACGGCTTTAGAGCAAGAATGAGCAGTAAAGGAGGCAGAAAAGTACTTGCTGCCAGAAGACTTAAAGGTAGAAAGAGAATTTCTGCATAATAGGACCACTGATTAAGGTGGTCTATCGCGCGGATGTGCCCTTGGCATGTTCGCGTATTTCTTTATCTTATAAAAATATGATTAATACAGAGTCACTTAAAAAAACTGCAGATTTTCAGAAGGTTTATAAATCAGGTAAGAGCGTAGCCGATAAAAATATTGTTGTTTATGTCAGAAAAAACGACCTGAATATGAACAGACTTGGAATTTCATGCAGCAAAAAGGTTGGGAACAGTATTGTAAGGCACAGGTTTAGCAGACTGATCCGTGAAGTTTACCGACTACATGAGAATATATTTAATAGTGGTTTAGATATAGTAGTCGTGGCCAGAAACCGTGCAAAGGAAGCAAATTATTTTGATATAGAGAAATCCTTCCTTACTCTGGCCGGTAAGTCTCATCTAAGGAAAAATGATGAGGTAAATAATAATGAAGAAAATACTAATATTTCTAATTAAAATGTACCAAAGGTACATATCTCCCTTAAAGAGAACAAAATGTCCGTACATACCAACTTGTTCACAGTACGGACTCGAAGCAATAGAAAAGTACGGAGCTTTTAAAGGAAGCCTTCTTGCCGCATGGCGTATTTTGAGGTGCAATCCTTTTTCAAGCGGGGGTTACGATCCAGTACCTTAAACGGAGGATAGGTTTTGAATTATTTATTGTTGACACAGTACCAGGGGAAAATCGTTGGTCCTGTAGCATGGCTCTTAGGTCATATCATGAATTGGATATTCATGTTACTCAATGCCATTGGTATACCTAACATAGGCCTTGCTATTATAATTTTTACAATCGTTATTTATTTGTGTCTTATGCCGCTTACTATCAAGCAGCAGAAATTCTCTAAGCTTCAATCAAGAATGAGTCCTGAGCTTCAGGCAATTCAGAATAAGTATAAGGGAAAGAAAGACAATGATTCCATGCTGGCTCAGCAGGAAGAGATGAAGGCAGTATATGCAAAATACGGAGTTTCACAGACCGGTAGTTGTCTGCAGCTTCTTATTCAGATGCCCATTCTGTTTGCTTTGTACCGTGTTATTTATTCAATGCCTGCATATGTTGCTCAGGTTAAAGAGGCTTTTTATCCTCTTGTTCAGCAGCTCAGAGAAACAGCAGGAGCAAGTGATGTTATACAGACACTTTCAAGTGCAAGTCAGTTTTCAAAGCAGTTTACAAGTGAAGCATTTACTTCAGGCGATGCGACAACAATAGAGAATACTTTCATAGATGTTCTTAATAAGGCATCAACAGCTGACTGGGATACACTTACAAGTTCCTTTTCTTCACTTGGCGATTCCATCGCAAATACCCACAATCTTTTAATTCAGTACAATAATTTTTTGGGACTTAATATAGGAGATTCACCTTCCTATATGATAACTACGGCTTTTGCTGATAAGAACTTTGGTCTTTTGATAGGAGCACTTCTTATACCTGCATTATCAGCACTTACCCAGTGGATCAATGTAAAGCTTATGCCTCAGAGTGCACCTGCTTCAAATGATCCTAATGATCAGGCCTCTCAGATGGCTAATTCAATGAAGACCATGAATACAATAATGCCTTTCATGTCTGCATTTTTCTGCTTAACACTTCCCGCAGGTATGGGTATTTACTGGGTTGCCGGTGCTGTTGTTCGTACAATACAGCAGATTGCAATAAATAAGCACATTGATAAGATGGATATTGATGCTCTTATCAAAAAGAACACCGAGAAGTATAACAAAAAACTTGAAGAAACGAAGAACACTCCTCATATGAACAGATATGCCAATATGTCTACAAGAAATTTGAGCGGCAGTGTTAATTCAAAAATTTCTCAGTCTGAAAAGGATGCTAAGATTAAAAAAGCAAATGATATCTATGCTTCCGGAAAGGCAAACAAAAACAGTCTTCTTGCCAGAGCTAATATGGTAAAAGAGTTCGATAATAAGAACAATAAA
>JAILBM010000197.1 GCA_024680925.1 Butyrivibrio sp. | reverse complement strand
CCCTTATCAATTCCCATGGAGGTTACAAGAACATCATTATCTCCTACTGCCCTTAACATAAATCCGGATTTAGTTGACAGATATAGATCAAGAATAAGTTTTACTATCACAGTAATGATAACCAGAATAATAAGTGTCTGATATGAACTTAATCCTTCAGGAAAAATGCTGTTAACAAGCTTATTATCAAAGATTGTATAGTAATCATACATAGGAAGATTGGCTCTTCCTGCAATTCTTAGGTTTATGGAATAAAGACCGGTCATCATAATGATTCCGGCAAGAAGATCCCTTACCTTAAATACCACATGGATAATACCTGTTATAATTCCCAGACCACAGCCTGCAAGAAAACAAATAGGAAGTGTAAGAATAGGTGTAACACCTGCTCTTATAAGAACTACACCAAGAGCGACACCAAATGGAAAACTTCCGTCTACAGTCATATCCGGAAAGTCAAGAATCTTGTAGGTAATATACATACCCAGAGCCATAATGGCATAAATAAGTCCCTGTTCTAAAACGCTAATTACTAATGACACTGCTTTTCCCCTAACATTAATTATTATTAAAATTCAAAAATTTCCCGGGATAAAAAAATGATCATCCCAAAGTTAATTATATAAATTTAGGGCATGGTGCACATACACCATGCCCTAAAATATAATATCACATTTGATATAAAGGATTAAAGTATTATTTATTCTACTGTGATTGTATCGTAAGTCTCAACAGCTGTACCAAGAATATCCTCTGAAATCTCCATGCTGATCTTCTCTGCAGCTGCTGTATTAACATAAAGTGAAGGCTCATCGATTACTTCAAATTCCATTTCAGACGCACTCTGCTCACCCTTAAGAACTGCAGCAGCCATCTTACCTGTCTGGATACCAAGCTGATAATAATCAAGGCCCATAGAAGCAACACATCCGGCCTTAACCTGCTCAACCTCAGAACCAAATACAGGAATACCTGCTTCTGTAGCATACTTAATAACAGTCTGAAGTCCGGATACTACAGTGTTATCTGTAAGATTATTGATACAGTCAACCTTAGAAGCCATATCTGATGCAGCCATATCAAGATCTGCAAGAGTATTGATACCTGTATCTACAATTTCAAAACCATAATCAGCTGCATACTCTTTGTACTCAGCAATTGTACTAACTGAATTAGTCTCACTTGTTGTGTATATAATGCCTATCTTTGTAGCTTCCGGCATCATGCTTCTGATCATCTCAAGCTGCTCTGTTACAGCAAGAGCATCTGATGTACCTGTAATATTTCCAACAGGCATCTTGTCCTCACCTGCAAGCTCAGCTCCAACAGGATCTGAAACAGCTGTATAGATAACAGGAATATCTGTATCCTTGGCTGAATTATAAGCACTCATAGCTGATGGTGTAGCAATTGCACAGATAAGATCAACACCGGCTGAAACAAAAGAATCTGAAATCTGGCTGGCAATACCTGTATCAGCCTCTGCATTCTGGAATTCTACTGTGAGATTCTCACCTTCTATAATTCCTTCCTCAGAAAGACCTGCAAGAAATCCTTCCTTACAGTTATCCAGAGAACCATGCTCTGCAAACTGAGAAATGCCAATTGTATAGCTGCCTTCTACAACATCTGTAGCCTCTGCAGTATCAGTTGAAGCCTCTTCTGTTGCTGTTTCTGCCTCTGTAGCAGCTTCTTCCACTACAGTACTTTCAACTACTGCCTCCTCCTGAGTCTCTGTTGCAGTCTCAGTGTCTGCGCTCTTCTTGTTATCACTACAACCTGTAAGCGCAGCAACTACCATAGAAGTAGCAAGAATAGTTGCAATCAGTTTCTTTTTCATAATTTTTTCCTCCCCTTTGTGTGCCCTTTGGCACATTCTGTGAATAAAAATGTAAGCCTGTCATATATAACCATGGCATTCTTTCATCTTCATTCTAAAAAACATTTACTCTACTACTGTAATGCATTGAAATATATGTGTCAATTGGAGATAAATTAATTATTTCATATGCTTGGATTCAAAATCATTCCAAGCGCTCTCTATTCTATTATTCTCATTTTCAGATACATATGTATAAAAGTCATGATAATTTTTAAATATTTTTTCAGTTTTTTCTCTTTTATGTTTCAATTCCCAAAAGTCACCAATTACTTTAGCTGGATTTCCTCCCACTATTGTTCCCTCTGGTACATCTTTAGTAACAACACTTCCTGCTGCAACAATAGCATTAGGTCCTATACTTACCCCCTATAATAGTTGAATTACCTCCTATAAAACAATTCTCTTTAATCTCTATGCATTTAATATGCGTTCCGAAAACGCCTTTATTTTCACTAACCATATTATTATAAATAGAATTAATAACATTGTGATTATAAAATGTAACACCTGAAGCAAT
>JAILBM010000186.1 GCA_024680925.1 Butyrivibrio sp. | reverse complement strand
GGTTTAAATTATCATCTAACACCAAAAACCAATAATGTGATTTAGAATCAACATATGAAGTTAATCTATATTCCTGATTATCACTAATGGGATAATAATCAAAGGTAAAGGTTTCACTATAACCAACTAAAGAGTAACATTTTGTGACGATAAGCTTACAGATATTATTGTCAGCATTTGGTAAATTACTGTCATAGACGTAAAAAATAGTTTTATCCGGATCGGAGATATTATATTCATATCCGTATACGTTAACCATATGTCCCCCATCAGTTATTACATTACAACCTACATTCAGAATTTTTCCATTATTTATGTATTCCTTCATTTTTTCAATGGTATTATACGAATAGTTTGAAATACCGGGAGAGCATACCGGTATTGATACAGAATTGGCCAATTGCTGATAACAGCCAATCATATCAACAAAATTTTGCTCACTTTCCGAAAGAGAATTGTAATTCGGTGCATAAAATGTATAATTTTCTGTCTCACTGGATAAGAGGTATGCAAAGTCATTTACTGATAAAAAATTACGATCTTTAAAGTCTGATAATATTGGATTTGTTAAAGTAATCGTGTCTTCAAAAGCAGCTACATTCCATTCGACATTACCCATTTCATATAAAATCTTAATATCTTTTGTAGGCTTGTAATGGGCTAGTATATAATCACTACCTAACCCGGGGGCTTGCTTATTATTAAATAATGTGGAAGTCAGGTAAGATATTCCTGCGCAATTTCCTCCGGGAGAATAAATAGAACTAAAATTAGCAAAAGGAAGTTCATCCTCATATATATCAAAATCTGTAGTCACAACTACCTTTCCTGTAGATGGGGTTTCGCTTTCGTTATTCTCATCAGGTGTATTGAGTAATTTATCATATCTTTTTTCATTATCTAAAGTTTTATATGAGAAAAACAAATGTAAAAAATTTATACTTTCGTCTGAAGTATATTCCAAAAAAGGAATAAATTTCCGATAAAAATCATATTTATCAGATATTTCTTCTTTGCTTTTTATTGAGATACGTTCATCGTCTAAGGAAGTTATTCTTACTTCAGGATAGGATACCCAATTATAGTTTATTTCATCTATAAGAGCTTGCTTTTCATAATCTGTGTAACTCCCGATATCTTCCACCCATATTTGAAAATTCAGTTGTTTGAAAAGACCTAAAAAGGGATTACCAAATATAATTCCCGATCCGGGCCTGGCTTCATTCGAACTAGAGGATTTGCTTAGTTCTGAAGCATTATATAGTGAAATAACTTTATCACTATTTTCTTTTTGAACTATATGTAATTCATATAAATAGTTTCTATCAAAATTGTAGTTCAATTTGATTATATTTTCGTCAGTTTCAAAGCTTATATTTTTCAGTTCCAAATCTTCAGGAGAAGATAATAACACTGATACATCATCTGGATTATCAATGATTTCAGATATATCTATAGATAGGACACCGGAATAATTATTTATTCTGTATTCTGCAATAGTATAATTGCTAATTGCAGGTATACTACCGGTTATATTAGATGAAGATGCATATAGATCATCAGCGGTAGTGGCAGAAAACATCAATTCATCACATTGATTCCATTTATATATAAGTTCATCATTGTATTCATAATATGTATTGAGATCCATATTATTTGCTACTTTGTAACCATCTTCATATAAATCCCCGGAAGTGGATATTTTTAATGGATCAGAGAAATATATTTCTATTTCTTCTTTATCTGTTAATCCATCACCATCTGAATCAGAATCATCAGCAGGATTTAAATGCATTAAATATTTGTCATATTTAGTAAGACCTTCTAAATCAGAGGATTCGTTTTTTAATTCTTCAAAATATTCAGAGTTATAGTCTGTAAAGGTATCTATAATTGGATCAGCATATTCATTTTCTGAATCATTTGTTTCTTTAGGGTTATAAAAAAGTTTAATTATTATAATAAAACAAATTATTATTGATAATAAAAATATTGGGATAATTATTTTATTTTTATTCATTATATTACCTTAAAAAAGGAATTGAAAAAGTTTCAATTCCTTTTAACATAAGTTGTTTATACATTTGCAGCCTGGTATTGACTTAAATACATAAAAGCAGTATCAAAATCCTTTTTTGTTTGAAAATAGCTTAATAAAACAAAAATGACAGGTAGAAATAAAAACACCAATATAGCGAATAAAGAAGCTGTTAATCCGGTTACGATGTCTACAGGGAATGGCATAATAATCCATCCTATCTTTCCTATTTTAACACCCCAGGATAATGCGTTCATGAATCCTCCACCTATAATATAAGATACAAGTGAGCCTATAAGTGATACTAGCATAAGGATAGTTGAAAGATTATTATTTGTTGCAGTATACCCGATTATAGATATAACAGAGGTAATAGCAGCGATTATAAGTCCTATCTTTACTCTCTTGAGTTTAGACTCAGATTCATTAAGAATTTGCTGAGCATATGCAGTGTTATCAAATGTAATGCTGTTGAATAAATTTTTTTCTTTTGACATTTTAATCTCCTTAATAAAAAAGGCGATGCATAAACGCATCGCTACAATAGTGCAACTGGCTATCCTTTCGGACCCTTTAGCTTTGCGTCATTAGATTTCTCTAATTTTGCTGAATAATCTGTTCAAACAGTAAACCATATATAAATTCATGAATTAAAGCAAAATGGATTATAACACATGGTCTTTATAAAGTCCACATTTTTTTTTGAATTCTTGTAGTCTTAATTCAAAGGTGATGTGAAATGAGTATTGAGGATGCTGTTAGGCTCCGTATTTTAGAGCTTTGCAATGAAAATAATATAACCGTAAATGCATTATCAACTCGTGCTGGAATGCCTCGTTCAACATTAAAAAATATTATTTATGGTACAAGTAAAAATACGGGCATAGTAACGATTCAACTAATATGTGATGCTTTAGGGATAAGTATTAATGTTTTTTTTCAAAGCGAACTGTTTGAACATATTGACCTTGTAAAAGATTAAATTGTTTGCGAGAATATGCTATATTGTTAGAAGAGGTTGTGATTTACAACCTCTTTATTTAATGCATATATATTGGAGGAAATATGCAAAAAGAAAAAATATTACATATTCAGAAAAAAGATATTGATCCCACAGAGCAGGCTTTTTTATATCTACTGCTATCCTTTAGTGGTGGTTTTCAGGATGCTTATACCTTTATTGTCAGAAAAGAAGTGTTTGCCAATGCTCAAACGGGAAACATAGTTTTAATGGCCTATAATCTTATACAAAAGCAGTGGGGGATGGCTTTTAGATATCTGCTTCCGGTGGTTGCCTTTGTATTTGGAGTTTTTGTGGCAACTCAGATGGAGATAAGCTGGAGGGGAAAACATATAAGACTAAAAGAAATGGTTCTGGTAATAGAAGCGATTTCTCTTTTTGCAGCGGGGCTTCTTCCGGATCAACATTATAGAATAGCCAATATGCTTGTCTCCTTTTCCTGCGCTATACAGGTACAGTCATTTCCTAAATTGAACGGAAACAATATCAGCTCTACTATGTGTATAGGAAATATGAGAAGCGGAGTATCAGCGGTAACCAGATTTATTAATACAAGGGATAAGGCATTTTTATTTAGCGGAATAAATTACTGGTCTGTAATTTTAGTCTTTGCCCTTGGAGCCGGAACCGGAGCAAAGGTATCGGATTATATCGGAATACATGCTATCTGGTTTTCTACCATAATACTGATTATGGTGCTTATACTATCAAGATTTATGAAGAGTGATAAATAATATTAAGCGTCTGTCTTTTTAGGACAGGCGCTTATTTTGGATATTCCAGATGCTTTTTTATAACTTCATAATTTTTATAATCATCCATGATAAAAGTCAGTGCCTTGGCATAGTTTGAATATTTACTAAACATGAGACATGAAGAATCATCAGAAAGATTATCCTTGTAATACCTGGCATAGTAGTAGCATAAGGTTGATAAGCTCCCTAGAAAATATGAGCATGTATCGTAATTGCTTTGATCTTCGATTGCATTTGACATCATGCCGACCATTTTCTCAGTATACTTATATCTTATGAGAATTGATTTTACAATTGGATAGAACCTGAAAATCAGGAGAATATCCGGATTGTTCTCTTTTATATAGTTATCTATCTGTGAAAAATAATAAAAGGCCTCATCACAGTGGGATTTATTAGTAAGTTCATGAGTTATTCCCAAAAGTATAGAAATTTCATCGGTTGAAAGACGAAAACTTCTTATTTTTGAAATGTTGAAATTCGGAAGTGAAATATTAAGGGCACTATTATAGGTTTTCAGACGATCCTCTATATCATCTTTGGATCCGGCTAAGTATAAATAGTAGGATTGCATCATTAGAGGATGGGTTTCACCCAGAGTTTTCAACGCATCAAGGTGATTTAAATATTCTTCACTGTGAAAAGAGTGGGACGTACTTAAATAAGGCAAAAGGCTAAAGTATTTCTCTTCGTTTGGAGTTCCGAAAAAATCAAAAATGCTTTCAGAATATCCTAGTCGATTTAAAAGAGAGCAAACAAGAAGTATATCCCCATCTTGTGTGCCGTTTTCTATTTTTGACAGCTTTGATTTACTGCATAGTCCCTGACATATAGTCTGCTGAGTAATATTTTGTTCTTTCCTTAGCACTGAGATGAGTTTTCCAACAGGAAGAACATCTTTTCCATAAATATCAAAGGAACCATCTCTAAATCCGGAAATATCTTTCATTTTAAATAATGCCTTTGGCATGTAGGTATTAGGAGATAACTCAAAGCTCAAGGAAATATCATATTCTTTAAGCACGTTCATCATCTTTGAAAGAATAGGAGAATCAAGAGCGGCTGCACTATATATTGCCGAGTTTATATATTGCAGTGCCTGTTCTTTGTTTTTATCCCTTTTCATATACATAGAAAGACCATAGATCAAAGTGCACTCAAATAAATATGCATGAAGATTGTTGTATAGAGAAATGGATCTTCCTTTTTCTGCAATTTCATAAGCAGCATCATAGTCATTTTGGCCTAATAGGTATGAACCATAGATAACCATGTAGAGTAATTGAATCTGAATCATTTTTTTGCCTGTAAGCTGCATATGATCCAGATGTGTTTTTATCTGTGAACATAAACTAATAAAGTCTTCATTTTTGTTCCGAATAAGATAGATATATGAAATGAGAAGCAAACATTCCAAATCTGTGGGTGACAGGATAGCTTTTTGAAGGTTTGTATAATCAAAGTCCGGATGTGTTATACCAACGGCAACCTTTAATCTGCTTATCAATTCATCATATCTGTCGCTACCGCTTCTCAATTGATAAAATGTTTCCAGCAAAAGAAACTCCTGATAATAGAATTTATTGTGATTGAAATCTCTTTTTTCTATATCTTTTAGTGCGGAGTAAGCCAAGTCGTTTTTCCAGTGGTTTATGTAGAACCTTGCATGATTTATGCTAAGAAAGGTTTTAAAATCCCCAATATTTTCAAAAAAAGGATAAGCTTCTTTGTTGATTCCGGCTCGGTTCATAAGAAGAGAGAAGGTTAAAGGGCTGACTCCTATCTTGCCGTTTTCAATATTGCTTAGTGCAACTACAGAGCAGATATTCTCTGACATCTGTTCCTGTGTTAAGCCGGAACTTATTCGAGCATTTTTGATTATTTTTCCAGAGTCATAAACTCCCATACCTTTGTCCCCCAAAACTGGCTATTTACGAACATTATAGATTATAGGGAATGTTGTAGCAATATTAAACAAAATGGAAACTTTGAGTTTTCCGTTTTTGGATATCAATTTTAATATGTTGAATGAATAAAATAATTAAGAGAATAAAAATAAAAGCTAAGTAAAAATATCCAATATTTAGCCGGGTGTAAGAGGAGATGAAGTATGGCTGAAGTAAAATATATAGACATTCTTAAGTTGAAAGAATATAGAAAGCTCATAGCATCTAATATAGTAAATCGTTTTGGGGATTCTGTAGATGCTATTGCATTTACCTGGCTGGTATATGCTGTAACAGGAAGCGCTTCCTGGAGTGCTGTTATTTTTGCTTTGAATCAGTTACCAACGGTAGTGTTACAGCCTTTTGCAGGGGCGCTTGTGGAGCGGATGAATAAAAAGAAAATAATGGTTTATGCAGATATCATAAGGGGTATTGTGATTGTTGCACTGGCCTACATATATATGGTGAATGGAAATGTCAGTCCATGGTTACTTGCGGGGATGACACTGGTAATTTCATCTGTAGAGGCATTTAGTATGCCTGCCGGATCTGCATTTGTACCTATGATTTTGGAAAAGAAGTACTATAGTCACGGACTTTCACTAAGCGCTACAATTTCCAGAGCTATGCAGTTAGTAGGAATGGCCTGCGCGGGAATTATCATAGGAGTAGGTGGAATTGAAGCGGCCATGTTTGTGGATGCGACTACATTCTTTATTTCAAGCTTTTTAATAATGAGCATTAAGGTAAATGAAAGTAGTTATAGCCGGGAAAAGAAGGTTAGCCTTGGTATAGAAGCATATTTTGAGGATCTTAAAGAAGGATTTAAGTATGTTATCAGACGAAGTGTAATAATGAATTTCTGCATATTGGCGATGGTGATAAATGCTTTTCTGGTTCCTATGAATGCCTTGCAGTCACCTATGGCGGTAGAGATATTCCAGCAGGGAAGTGGGCTTTTGAGTGTTTTGGGAATAGCATTTACTGTTGGAATGGCAGCGGGATCTATAATGACACCAAGACTTATGGGCAAATTCAGTGTAAGATCTTTGATTGTATTTTTTGGAATTATAATGGGTGCAATGTATGGGGGACTTACTCTTGGCACCTATACTCGCGGAAATACAGTAGCCGCATATACTTTATGCATGATGTGCACCGGAGTAATGGGTATTTCCGTAAGTATTATTTCACAAATATTTACAATTCAGTTTATGAACTGTGTAGAAAATAAATATATTGCCAGAGCTTCATCTATTCTTAATGCATCATCCAGTGCAGCTACACCCATTGCATCTGCACTTGTGAGTATAATAGCAGGTTTTATGCCGGTAGCACTTTTATTTAAAGTATCAGCTGTATTTTGTGTAATTGTGTTTGCAGTTATAGGAGTAGCCAGGGTAAGATTTAGCAGCACAGATGATGAAGAGAATTTAGAGAAAGTACCGGATGCAATTTAAATTAAAAATGTAAAGAAAGGAGAAAAATAAAACCGGAAACGTACAAACAACGTTTCCGGTTTTTGATTTAGTAGCGAGAGGGGGACTCGAACCCTCGACACCGCGGGTATGAACCGCGTGCTCTAGCCAGCTGAGCTACCTCGCCATCTATTTAAGTTGCCGTTCGCAACCGACTAGGATAATATACTACTTTAGTATGGTTGTTGTCAACAGCTTTTTTGCAAAATTTAAAATCAAATTTAAAAAGATTATAAAGAAAATGTAAAATCGATTATTTTCTAAATAAAAAATGATACTATGTATTTGTTTATTTAATGATTTATATTTATTTTTGGAGGTTATACTATATGGCAGTAAATGACAGTTTGAGAAAAGATCTCGTATCACAGCTTGCACAAAGTATGGGCTTTGCAGGAGAAAAGAAAAGTGAACCTTCAAGGTATGATCCTGCAACAGGAACAGTATATTGTAATGGTAAAATGTTTACAGGACAGGAAATGGAGGCGGCGAGACAGTATTGTATCCAAGCTGCTGAAAAATTTGATGGTTATGGCGACAGTGCCGGCAACATGATGAGAATTGCCGCAGCTGCCATCGAAATTATACAAAAGGATTCGGTAAAGACAGGTGGAACTGTAGTTGTGAAGGACTGATCGAATCAGTATCTAAAATATTAAAAAGTGGAAATAGTATTTAGCATAGATAAGGCTAAATACTATTTTTTTGATTAAATATAATATGATTTTTTTACTTTGTTAGCACTGCGCAATGGTAACAGAAAGCACTTACATGGTTTCCTTAAGGGTATTGTGTTGATTAATTAACAGAAATAAAAGATATATATAAATGAAAAATGCCCGACATCTTCAATGTCGGGCATTTTTCATATGAGGGGGAGAAGTGATAAACACTTCGTAATTATTATTATACACACTTTTTTGAAAAATGTGTGAATAAATTGTGAAAACGCTTACAAAATTTTCAGAAAATACAAAATTAATCTGAAAATGGTTAAAGCAAAGGGTGGGTATTTTGTGATAATTAAAGCTATAAATAATTTAGCGAAAATTTATGTTTGTTATACTGATTTTATAGATATGAAATGCTAAACTAAATAGTAGACTGCTGATAATTTTCTATATGTATTTTTGCTATGGAAGTGATGAAAATCATAGGAGAGATAGTATACTGTGGATAAGTATCCTCGTTATCTAAGCAAGAAAAAGCAAATAATTCATTATTTTTTAATGGCTTCAATATTGTTTTTGGCATGTTTCCAGACGGCACATAGTGTTAAAGGAGGCGGCAAAAACTTTTATATTGATTTTGGAGTATATCAGGCATACTATGGGCAGCTTATGCCTATTTTGATTCCCGGGCTTCTTGGCTATATTCCCGGCATGATATTTACAATTATTATGTATATTTACAGCATGGTAACAACATTGGAATATTCTTACTATAACAGTGCATTTTTAATGATCGTTATAGTAACTTATTACTGTGCCAAAAATAAGTTGTTGCACAGTAAAAGAGGCTTCGTTTTAGCTTTTTTGGTAATAAGCTTTTTGGAAGGACCTTTATGGCAGATTATGACATCGCTGGTTACCATAAATGGAAAATTTTATCCTCAATATATTTTTTATTCCTGGCTTACTGTGCTTCCGGAGACATTTCTGGGACTTCTTTTCCTGCGCCTGTTTTATACAAAGATGTCGGATTCTGTTAAAGAGCTTTTTTTTACACCTCATTTTTTTACCAAATATCATGAAGATAATTATGGTGATTCCACGAAGCCATACCATTCAAAACTCGCTAACAGGGTAAATTTTATATTTGTTACAGGACTTATTGCCCTTGCTACGGCTCAGGTTGCCATAATTGTACTTATATATAATTACTATGTTTCCGGTATTACTTTAAGATTTCTGACCAGTAAAGAACAAATCAGCTTTTTGATAAGAGTATTTCTTATGAGTATAAATCTTTTTGTTCCCGGTATGAGTATCTTTGATTATGCCCTAAAAAAGACAGTGGTAAATCCGCTGCAGGCTATTGCAGGTTTTATGACGGATTATTCTGCAGCAGGCGATAAGGACAGAAACGCTCTGGTAAAAAATATTTCTATTATAAAGCCTTTCCATAAAGATGAAATAATGGATTTGTATAAGGCTTTTGAAAGTCTTATTAATGATATAAATAATTATATTGCTCATATAAAAGAAGAAAAGAGACTTAAGGATGACCTTAGGGTGGCACAGGCTGCCAGCGAAGCCAAATCAGCGTTTTTGTCCAGAATGTCTCATGAGATACGCACACCTATAAATGCCGTTCTTGGAATGGATGAAATGATCATCAGGGAAACAAAGGAAAAGGATACTCTCAAATATGCCAAGGACATTCAAAGTGCAGGTAAAATATTGCTTGCGCTTATTAATGATATTCTTGATTTCTCCAAGATCGAAGCCAATAAGATGGAGATACAACCTATTGAATATAATCTGTCATCCTTTGTAAATGATTTGTATAGCATGGTTTCCAAGGCGGCCAGAGAAAAGAAACTTAAATTTGAAATTAAAGTTCCTTCTGAAATGCCCTCTGAGCTTTTTGGCGATGAGATCAGGCTTAAGCAGTGCATAATAAATCTGCTTAATAATTCAATCAAATATACTGACACAGGTCATGTTTATCTTGAAATCACCGGAATCCCACAATCCGGCAAGATAATTAATATGCATGTCAAGGTGGAGGATACCGGAAGCGGTATAAAAGAGGAAGATCTTGAAAAGCTTTATATGCCATTTGAGAGAATGGATAAGGAAAAAAATAAATTTGTCGAAGGTACAGGCCTTGGAATGAATATAGTTCAAAGACTTCTTGAGCTTATGGATTCTTCTCTGGTTATAAAGAGTCAGTACGGAGTGGGCTCTACCTTTGAATTTGACATATTGCAGAAAGTAATTGACTGGACACCTGTAGGGGACATTGATAATCGTATAAATAAAGTGGCGACAGATGTACCTGCTTATAAAGAAATGCTTCATGCACCGGATGCCAAAATCCTTGTGGTGGATGATACTGAAATGAATCTGACGGTTGTAAAGGAGCTACTTAAACAGACTCAGGCGGTTATAGATACTGCCACCAGCGGATATGAGGCCTTGGAGAAAGTTACAAAGGAAAAATACGATCTTATTTTTATAGATCACCGAATGCCTAAAATGGATGGTGTTGAAACCTTAAGCCGAATGAATGAACTTGAAAATAATAAAAGTGCTGCGGCTCCTTGCGTTGCCCTTACTGCTAATGCCATATCAGGGGCAAGAAGGCAGTACATAGCTTACGGATTTGCAGATTACCTTGCAAAGCCCGTAAACGGAACGGATCTGGAGAAAACACTGATACGACTTCTTCCTGCTGAAAAGGTTCATTTGGTAAAAAAGGATGAGGAAGCAGAAGAAATTCCAAGAACGGACTCCTTTAAGGACAGGGTAATTAAATACGGGGATGCTGTAATTGATTACAGAGCTGCTTTGGAAAACTGCTCTTCAGAGGATATATTAAAAAAGGTTATGGGAGATTTTCTTGTGTCTATTGATCAAAAATCCGATCTGATACAAAAATATTTAAGGGACCACAACCTAAGTGACTATACAGTTATGGTGCATGCTTTAAAGAGCTCATCAAGACTTATAGGAGCTCTTAAATTATCGGAACTGGCTGCACTTCTTGAAAGTGATGGAGACAGCCAAAATGTTGAGGAACTGGAAAAGCTTACCCCTGACCTTATTGAGCAGTACAGAGATTTAAAGCCGATACTTGAAAGAATTTTATCGGATAATGAATCGGAGGAAACAGAGGAAAAAGCTGAAATTGAAGGGGAACAGCTCTATGAAGCGTTAAAAAGCCTGTATGAGTTTGTGGATGCCTTTGATTTTGACAGTGCAGATGCGGTAATAAAAATGCTTGATGATTATAGAATGCCGGCTGACTTTGTTATAAAATATAAAAATATAAAGGAACTTATTACAGCGGTTGACAGGGAAAGACTTATGGAAGCTTTGTCACAGTATAGTCATTAAATGATATTTTTTGAATTTTAATGTAACAATTATTGATGATAGCTTTCTAAAAGAAGGTGAAACCTGAATGGATAATAAGGTACTGATAGTAGGAAAAGAAAAAAGCTTTATGGTTAATGCCATTCAAACAGGCTTAAAAAATGACTTTTACGATGTTACGGTGGTAAAGCCAAAGGCTACGGAAATAGCGAGAATATCTAATAAACCATGCATTATTCTTTTATATCTTGAAGAGGGTGTTGAAGATATATCAGAAGCTTTGGTCTATTTAAAAGATGTTATTGAAAATAATGGTGAAAGTATTTTATTATATCTTATTGGAAATGATGAGGTATTTGAAAATGCCAGACACTATATTCCCGCTAAGTATATTACGGGTTATTTTACAAGGCCTTTAAACGTTAAGGATCTGTCCTCCAGACTTGATAAAGATAAGGATGTTCAGGCTAAAGCTCTTGCCAAAAAGAAGATTCTTGTGGTGGATGACGATGGTACGATGTTAAGGACAATCAAATCCTGGCTAGAAGATGACTATAGTGTATATATGGCCAATTCGGGAATGAGTGCCATAACTTTTTTGGCCAAAAATGATGTGGATCTTATATTGCTTGACTATGAAATGCCTATAGCCAGCGGACCTCAGGTTTTGGAAATGATACGCAGTGAGGCAGGAACAAATACTATTCCGGTAATGTTTTTGACAGCCAAGGGTGATAAGGAAAGTGTTATGAAGGTTTTGGGATTAAAACCTGAAGCATATTTACTTAAGAACATGGGGCGGGAAGCATTACTTAGCAACTTGGAAGAGTTTTTTGATAAATTAAACAAATAGGAATGAGGAAAGAAATGAAAATAGGTTTTGACAATGACAAGTACCTGAAAATGCAGTCTGAGAAAATCAAAGAGAGAATTTCTCAATTTGGTGGAAAACTCTATATGGAATTTGGAGGAAAGCTTTTTGATGATTATCATGCATCAAGGGTTTTGCCGGGATTTCAGCCTGACTCTAAGATCAGAATGCTTATGCAGATCAGGGAAGATGTTGAGATTGTAATAGTTATAAATGCCGGGGATATTGAAAAGAACAAAGTTCGTGGTGACCTTGGTATTACTTATGATATGGATGTTCTCAGACTTATCGATGCCTTCAGAGGTTATGGACTTTATGTAGGTAGCGTTGTTCTTACAAGATATGACGGTCAGGAAAGTGCCATCGCATATCAGCATAAGCTTGAAGCTCTTGGGGTAAGAGTATACAGACATTATTCGATTGAAGGCTATCCGGGAAATATTCCTCTTATTATAAGTGACAAAGGCTATGGCAAAAATGATTACATTGAAACTTCTCATTCCCTTGTGGTTGTAACAGCTCCGGGTCCCGGAAGCGGCAAGATGGCAGTATGTCTTTCACAGCTTTACCATGAAAACAAGCATGGTGTAAAGGCGGGATATGCTAAGTTTGAAACCTTCCCGATCTGGAATATTCCTCTTCAGCATCCGGTTAATCTTGCTTATGAGGCAGCAACTGCAGACCTTAATGATGTAAATATGATAGATCCTTTCCATTTGGAAGCTTATGGAAAAACAACAGTAAATTATAATAGAGACGTAGATGTTTTTCCGGTTCTTAATGCAATGTTCAAGGAAATCTACGGCGATTCTCCATATAAATCTCCTACAGATATGGGTGTTAATATGGCAGGGAACTGTATTTTCGATGATGAAGCAGTTAAGAATGCAGCACGTGGCGAGATTATAAGACGTTACTATCGTGAAAGAGTTGCTCTTCGTAACGGTGAAAGCAGACAGGAAACTGTTGATAAGCTGGAGCTTCTTATGAAGAAGGCTGAGACTTCCATACAGGACAGACCTGTTGTTGCTGCAGCCAATTTGAAAGCAGAGGTTACCGGAGAGCCTGCGGCTGCCATAGAGCTTGCAGACGGAAGAGTAGTAACCGGAAAGACCTCACCTCTTATGGGTGCAACTTCAGCAATGCTTTTAAATGCTCTTAAAACTCTTGGTGGTGTTGATGATAGTGTACAGCTTATTTCACCATCTATAATTGAACCTATTCAGAATTTAAAGATTAATTATCTTGGAAATAACAATCCTCATTTGCATTTAAATGAGATACTGATCGCACTTACAATCTGTGCAGGTACTGATGAATCAGCAGCAAAAGCACTTGCACAGCTTGATATGCTCAGAGGATGCGAAGCTCATTCATCGGTTATTTTGTCACAGACAGATGAGAATACACTTCATAAGCTTGGAGTAAATCTTACCTGCGAGCCAAGATACCAGACAAGCAAGCTGTTCCATGGTTAAGAATAAAACCTTTTAAGGAAAGGCATATAGCATGACTTTAGAAACGGATAGGCTGATTTTGCGTAAATGGAATGATTCAGATGCAGGAGCATTATATTTTCTTGCACGGAATCCTGAAATTGGCAAAAAAGCCGGCTGGCTTCCTCACGAAAATGTGGCATACAGCCGGGCGATCATAAGAACTGTTCTAAATGGTGATGAAGATTATGCCATTGTGGAAAAAGGTGGCAATGACAAACCTGTAGGGTGCATAAGTCTGATGCTGGAAGAAAATCCCGAAAGGACAAGAAGTATTGGTGAAGGCGAAATCGGCTACTGGGTTGGAATGCCTTATTGGAACAGAGGATATGCCACGGAAGCAGTTTGTGAAATTCTAAGGCATGGATTTGAGGATCTCAAACTTCAAAAAATTTTTTGTGCATATTTTGATGGTAATAACAGCTCAAAGAGAGTGCAGGAAAAATGTGGATTTAAGGTGCATCACACCAACTTCGAATCACGTATCCCAATGCTGCACGAGGTTAGGACAGAGCACGTTAACTACATCACTTATGATATGTGGGATTCACGGTAATGGAAAATAATTTTTACGGCCTATTGTTCACTACTTACAAACTTAAGAAAGCGCTTTCGAAATTTTAGTTGTGCAATTTTGTTTATAATGTGTTAATATATTATTATCAAGCGGCGTAGTCGGGGGGACAAAAACACCGAACTACGCTTTTTTTGCCCTAAAATATTGGAAGCGCTTACATTGTCCGGATTGTTTGTACTGCGTTATGCAGTTTTTTTCCAAAGGAGGAACAGATATGTTGAACAAAGGCGATTGTGTTGTTTACGGAAGTCATGGATTATGCAAGGTGCGCGATATTTTGGTACCACCGTTTCTTGAGAGGGGAAAAGAGAAACTGTATTACTTAATGGTTTCAGTGACAGATATCAACGGCTCTCTTTATGTTCCAGTTGAGGGTGCTGAAGATAAGATGCGTGAAGTCATTGGCGCTGACGATGCTGAAGGGCTTATAGATGAACTTGATGGACTTGAAATTGTTGAATTGCCAATTGGTAAGAAGGCTGAAGGAGTTATTCTTGAACTTATCAAGAAAAATATTACAAGCGACATGATGCGTCTTGTAAAGACTCTGCGCAGAATCAAGGCTGTTCGTGAAATGGAAGGTAAGAAATTTGCCTCCATGGATGAGAAATATCTTGGTATTGCTGAGAAGCTTTTATACAATGAGTTGGCTTATTCTCTGGATTCAGATCCTACAATTGTTAAGGATCGTATTCTTGACGAGTTGTCACAGCTTCCACTGGAAACAGCGTAAGTGTTCATCGAAATTACTACCTATAGATAAAGACATAATTAAAGGAATCGGTTTATAAAAACCGGTTCCTTTTTATGTGTTCTTACGTCTCTCGCTGCACGAGAACGGAAAGTAAAACTTATTATTGAGCTGGCTTGCTTGATTCTGATTTGTGAATACTTGGCATAAAAGGTTCTTTGTTAGTATATGAACCGGGCTTAATCTTATTGATAATATAGGACAGATAAGTATTTTCCCTTGCCTTGATATTTTAAAAGGGATGTTGTTTAATTATTTAGAATGTTTTATTTTTGAGGTTTTCCACTTATTCAGCCTGTCATCCTAAATAGATTTTGTTTTGTGAATAAATTTTTGTGAGTATGAATATGTTACGGCGAGAGATGCCTCAGAAACAAGGGAATACAGTAATGATTTTTGTAAAATCGTTTAAGTATTGAGAATATGCGATTTTATAATAAATGCCTAAAGAATGCCTAAAGCATAAATACGATAAATTTGAAATGAATTCGAAGTTTCATAGTATGTTTATTGGATTTTGTAAGAGCCATGCACATATTAGGAAAGAGTTCTTTTCTCCTTTATTTGGAAGGGTATTCTGCCGGTAAGGACCATACATATGCAGAAAATAGGGTAGTGTATTGGGTTGATACGGGAAGAGTAATGAATGTATGATGAAGTATTTGATGAATATATGGTAAAGTGTA
>JAILBM010000128.1 GCA_024680925.1 Butyrivibrio sp. | reverse complement strand
TATTATCATAAACCGGGGAGTAAATAAGATGATTGAAAAATACCTATATTCCATTCCTAAAAGTAAAAAGATCTTTTATGGAATACTGATCTTTATGACCTTTTTTTCACTTCTGTCATACAGAGTGCATTCTGGTTTGTTTAGCTGGATCGCAGATACGGTAACGGATAATATTACCGATGAGATTTTTACGGCTATAAATCAGTCTCTTGCAGATGCATTATCAAATGCCATTGATTGGTTTTTTAAAACCGCATTGGATCCATTTGGTCCCAATATGGATTTTTTCACTAATCATACAAAGTTCGGAACAATATCGCTAAAAACATTTCTCGATAATTTCTCTGTTTTTACTGGAATGTTTTTGTGCACACTGATCTTTGGCTTTTCAATGTGCGTGTATTTTTTCAGTGGAAAATTTAGTGACAGCAGAGATACACCTATCAGTCTTTTTGGACGCTATATTCTGGCAATAGCTATCTGTTATAAAAACAAACTTATTTATAAAACTGTTATGGCTATAGTGGATGATTTTTATACGTCTTTGACAGATCTTGAGAACACAATGACAAAAGATAAAGCAGGTATTCTTGGTATTGTATCTGGGTCTGAATCAGCAGGATTTCAACTTTTTGGTGAAGCTATTGCAATGGCTGTATTTCCCGGTGTAATGCTTGTTATCCTTATAATCCAGCTCATCCTTATCTGGAAGCTGTTAAAGGGCTTTATAAAACTATATGCAGAAATGATATCCAGATATATTGTAACTATGGTTCTTCTTATTATGTTTGCAGCATTTGGGGGAACAATAGTATCAAATAATACAGTTCAGATTTTTAAATCGTACCTTCGAACTCTGTTCTGTAGCTTTATAGTAATGATTTTTAATATAACCTGGTTTAAGGGATGTTTTTGTGCAGTGCTTGGAACTACTGAAGGTTTTACTCTTATACAGTATGTTTTTCTTTTAGAAATACTTGCATTTGGTCTTAAATTTGACGGGATGCTAAGAAGTATGGGACTTGGTGTTGCAACTGGAGGTTCAAGAATAGCCTCGGCAATTGGAGGTTCGGGAAGAAATCTTGCAAACAGTTTAAGAAATGCAAATGATGCAAGAAAGGCCGGAGGAAACCTTCTTAAAGCAGGAGGACTTGCTACAGGAAACAAGGCTATGTTTGATGCAGGAGACAAGCTATCAGCTGGAATTGGAGACCTTTTATCAGGTAAAAAGGGCGGAGATCCAGCAAATATGGCTGCTGAATATGGAAAGATGGCAAATGGAAAGAAGATTGATGATAATCTTGTTACTCCAGAGCAGGCACGTGACATCATAAATAACGCACTTAAAAATCCTGGCAATCAGGATGCCATCAATGCAGTTAATGGTCTGTCTGACAACATGATAAAGAAGGGTACGCAGGCACTTCTTGCAGACAGTGGAATAAAAGTAAATGATGCATCCTTGTATCAGTTTAGGGGAGCAGATGGCAAATATCATTCCGGAATTAAGGTTAATGGTGAAAGAGTACAGGGAACAGGCAAAAACAAAACTTCTCATGGTGTAAATGGTGTTATTTGTTCAAGTGGTGCATTTAATTCAAGTCAGGACCTTGGCAATGGAATGGGGCTTAACTGCGCAAATTCTCTTAAAAATGGTGAGTCATGCTTTATCAACGAAGCTGCCGACCTTGCAGGTCAGAAGGCTGCAGATGCGCTTAAAACTGCACAGGACAACGGAGTTAATTTTGGTGACAAAGGATATATACAAAAAGCCGGCAAGGATGACAACGGTCTTGAAACATTCAAGTGCTTTGACTCAAACGGAAACCAGGTTGGAACAATATCTGGCGATGAATTTATTGCTGCATCTAATATTAACGGAAATGAAAAAAGCACAGCAGATCATAATGCTACAGCAGGTAGTGATGATGAGGCTCCTTTTGGAACAGGAAAAGGATATGAAGGAACTAGTTCCGGAACAGATGATGGAAGTCCTGTTGGAGAAGGAGGAGACTCATATGGAAATTCATCATCATATGATGGTCCTGATGGTGATGGCAGTCCTCTGGGAGAAGGAGGAGACTCATATGAAGATTCATCATCATATGATGGTTCTGATGGTGATGGCAGTCCTTTAGGAGAAGGAGGAGATTCATATGGAAATGATGATGATAGTCATGGAAATACTGATAGTGGACCTTATGGAAGCGGAACATATGCAGATAACATAATGAATGAGCTCAATCAGGGCTCTGATTATGATCAGATATCTCCATTTGAACCAGTTGAAGGAAATCAAGGGGTATATAAAGCTACAGCAACATATGAGGATGGATCCAAGGTAGATATTTATGCTACCGATAAGGGTATACATCCAGAATCTCATTTAAATAATTCATCAGAGAGCTTTATGTATGTTGGTCAGGATTCAAATGGTAATAAAGTAAAGTATGATGTCAACGTTGGAAAGAAGTACAGATCATCAAATCAGAAAGATTATGGTAATAAGACTGGCTATTCGAAAATGGAAGAAGAAAAGGTATCAGACGAAAGCAGTCAAAAATACCAAAATAACAAGCCAAAAGGAAAACAGAATGATAAGGGCAGAAAATAGAGCGAGGAAAAAGTATGGCTGATGATTTTAGTACAAGAAGTGACGTAGAGCAGGATGCCAAAGACCTAAAGAATGACCTAAGGACGTTGGGGCAACCACTTGAAAACAAGATACGCGGGAAGATAAATGACGAAATCGGAGACAGGATAGCCAAACATATTGCTGAAAATGGAGCAAAGGAGGCAGGAAAGGCAGCGGCTCAGACTGCAGGTACGGCTACGGCAACTGGAACTGCTGCTCAGGTTAATGCAGCTGCAACAGGAGAAGCCGCAGCTGGCTCTACTGGAACAGCTGTTGCAACTACAGGAGGAACAGCTGTTGCTGAAACCGCTGGAGCAACGGGTGCAACTGCAGGAACTGCAGCCGGAACCGCTGTTGCTGAAGGTGCAACTGCTGGAGCTGCGGCAGGACCGGTTGGAATTGTTGTAGGAGCAATAGTCGCTGCTGCTCTTGCAGCAGCTAAAGGGATAAAAAATGATACTGATATCCCTTTAGATAACGATAATCCTGATGGAGAAAAGATAAATTTCATTTTTATAATAGTTGCATGTCTGACACTTTTTTTTGTTACTGTATGCGGAACTCTAATTTCAAAAGGGGTTTCTGCTCCTCTTTCAGTTGGACAGGAGACTGAATTTCAGGAGACAAAAGTAAATGGTGAAAATATGTCTGCAGCTGGGGAGCAGTATAAGGAAGGAACAGAACTTAAAGATTTTAAAGACAGTTATCCTTTGGAAAATGCCATATGTAACTACACTTATGGTGAAGATGGAAAGGGTAAAACTGACGGATTAAGAGCAACGCTTGATAAGGCCTTAAGGAATCACTGTCAGTCAATTGTGAAAAAACTTGAAGAATATACTGGAACCATTGCAGGACACGAATATGATAAGGACAGATCATTGAAATCATTCTATGACAACAGATTTCCATATGATCTTGCATCAGATGATGGATATGAACCAACGATCGGGGATGTACTGGTTCCTGAACAAACCATTGCGGGAACAAAATATAATACCTGGAACCCAAGATATGATGATGTTAACTTTGCTGAATTTTTTGCGGTAATGGGAATGAGCGATTCAATAAATGGTGCAACATATGGCTTTGACTGGGGTGATATCAATTACAAGGACTTTATGGAATTTCTTCAAAAAGAAGAATGCTATAAATACATGTATGAACTTGGACTAAAATGGGTACCAGTATATGTTGGAGTAAAAGAAATATTAAATGATGACGGTACAACCAGTTATATGAATATTACAGAGGACGGAGATGAGTATAATTCATCAGAAGAATGTGCATCGGCGCCTCTTACAAGAACATTTTACGATGTTGAATGCACCTGGGATAACTACTACGTTAAGGTAACTGTAAAACCGTATGGACTTAGGGAGCTATTTGCAATAGCATTTAATACAGATACTGCAAGTACAACGCCTACAGAAGTTGCAAACAGGATGCACATAAACTTTGACCAGCATACAAATTTGTATATGCTAAATTACTGCGAGAAAGTCACAAGATTTTATCAAAGAGGGTATAAGGTAAATCTAGTGTATCCTGATTCCGGAACTGTTATAAAAACTGTAGATGCACTTGGACCTTCCTATCTGGAGGCAAGGTCGACTACTAGCCCGATATATGATGAAGTTAATACTGACAGCTGGCTTGTAGCAAATAACTGGAACGGAACAGGAAGAAGTGCCTGGTGTTATATTGAGGATACTTATAATGACGATCTTGGTCATATTGAATGGGGAGATGACCCGGGAGGTGCTGAACCACCTGGAGGAGAATTTGAAGCCCCAGATGAAGGTAAGATACTTGATATGTATGAATACATAAATCAGGGAGACTATCCAAACACCATAAGGGGTGCATCAAGTGAAACAGTTAAGCAGTCAGGCTGTCTGGATTGTAGTATAGCAATGATACTTATGTATTATTCAAGGTCCCATATCCCAATAACAGATGTAAGTAAATATGTTAATGCATCAGGAAGTCTGGAAACAGGTTCAGTCCTTTCTGCATATGGATTTCATAGTGGAGGAAACCATTATTCAGATGTTATAAATGGAATAATAAATGAGATAAATAATGACCGTCCTGTTGTAATCCATATAAGAGGACAATGGACATCATGTGAGGACGGAAGGGTATTACACGGCACCGGAAATGGACATTTTCTAGTAGGTATAGGATATGATTCTACAGGTCTTTATGTATATGATCCTGGAAGAAGACTTAATTACCATATAGCTTATGCCGACTGGGCTCACGTTAACGATTTATATTACAGACCAATTATAAAAGACTAGGAGTAGCAAGTTATGAAAAAGAGAACAAAAATAATTCTTTCAGTCTTAGGGATAGTAGTATTTTCAGTAGTAGCAACTGTCCTTATAGTAACAAATAATAAAAAGATTGATGCTTCGGATAATGCAGATGCGGATAGCAGCACTATCTATGCTGTTGAAGAAAGTGTGTCATCATCTTCTTCAAGTGCAAGTAGTCAGGAGCTTGAATTTCCTGATACAAGAGAGTTTACACCTGAACAGATAGCAATGGATGAAGAAAATGAACCAGAAGGAGCAGATCACTATGAAGTTGATGAAGAAGGTCCTATGTATCATGTAATGGTTTATAACTTTGAGGAAATATATGAGCACTACGATGATTTTAAAATCTGCAATGAACTTCCATACTACCTTCATACGTACTTCAATCTCTGTACCGGAAATCTGGATGAGATGTATGATGTGACAATTACCGAAGGCTCATTTGAGTCATCAGAGTATTCAACTCTTGCAACATTTGAAGCCACTGTTGATAAATATCCGGATATGATAATCTACATCGAATATGATAAGGCAGAGCGTGAATTTGGTATTAAATCGGATCTTGGAGATTATTCGCTTGATGCATTAAGAACAAGCGGAACGGATTTAAGCATATATTATGATGAGGAAGAAGCAGCGCAGGAAGAGGATACATCAGTGGCGCCTGCAGCACTTGGAAACGACTGAAATTATAACAATATAAAATAAAAATAAAAAAATTAGCACTCTCTTGACAAGAGTGCTAATTGGTGTTATATATTAAGTAGAACAAAGGAACAGAGAAGACCGTTAGAATAAAAGTTCCAAAGATCTTATCCTCCGTCCCAATGCTCATTAACATAGATAATTGTTTTTGTGCAAAGGAGGTATGTATTATGTTAGCACCTAGTATTTTTGAAGAAAATTTTTTGGATGATATGTTTGGATTTCCGGAATTTGATGAGTTTGACAATCTGGAAAAGAAACTCTACGGAAGACGTGCAAAAAGGATGATGAAGACTGATGTACGTGAAAAGGATGACACTTATGAGGTTGTAGTAGATCTTCCTGGATTCAAGAAAGAAGAGATATCAGCAGAGCTTGATAAAGGATATCTAACAATAACAGCTTCAAAAGGACTTGATAAGGATGAAACCGACAAGAAAGACAAATTCATCAGAAAAGAACGTTATGCCGGATCAATGCAGAGAAGCTTTTTTGTTGGCGAAAATGTAACACAGGATGATATATCAGCATCATATAAACACGGTGTTCTGAAACTTTCAATTGCAAAAAAGGTCAAAGAGGAACCAGCGCAAAATAAAATAGAAATAAAGTAATACTTACAAAAGCTTAAAACTTATAAAGCCATAATATAATCATCAAAAAAGGTAATCACAAGTTTTTTATAAAACTTAAGTGGTTACCTTTTTTGGTGCATAAAAATAAAGCCAGGAGATGTGTTATCATCTCTTGGTTTTTGTTCACTGTGAAATATATGCACTATTAAGCCAAATATTGTTGTAAAAATACCGCCTTTATTATATTATATATTTCGATATAATATATTTATATATAATATATCGAAAAGTTTAAGGAGGCAGATGATGAACGAAGAAAAGTTATATGAATATGCCATACCTGATAACGTTCTTGAGTCAAAACGAATAATGGGTTTTCGTATGAGGAACTGGGTGGAAGGATTCATATGTGCAGGTATTGTTGCATTTATTGTTATGAACATTCCTTTTGTTATCAGAGTAAAGCTTATATTTCTTGTATGTCTGTGCGGACCTGTCCTATTGCTTAACCTTGTAGGGATAAGGGACCAGAGCCTGTTTGAAGTTGTTATGAACATAAAAAGAGCAAGAGATAACAAGGGAGAATATCATTTAAGGAGGCCGGATAATGAAGAACGATACAAGTCAGGAAGAGTGGCGCAATCCGTTAATGGAATTGGTAACGGGGATAGTGCAGCCGATAAGATCGCAGACTTCGTCAAAGGAAAGTACCAGGAATTCAAAGAAAAGAGAGCCTGAAAATAATCCTGTAAGAGATGATACAAAAAATGATTCTAAGAGGAAAATAAGTTTTCCTAATATTCAAAGATCTGCATCCATGGGAGCAAAAAGAAATGATAAATACAGCTTTGATTCTCAGGGAATAGTTAATGTAAAAGAAATAAAAAACGGAATCATATGCTGTGCTGATGGAAGCTATGTAAAAATACTTGAAGTCATGCCTCTTAATTACTATCAGAAAGATGTGGCAGAAAAGAATAAGATCACCGAAGCATTTCTGCAGCTCTTTAGAACATGTCCTATGAACATCCACATCAAGATGAGGACAGAAAAGGCTGACACATATTCCATCATAAATACCATCAGGGAAAATTATAAAAAAGAAAATAATCCAATGCTTGAAAAAAGGGCAGAAGAATATATTGACCATATTTTGAGTTTGCAGAGTGGGAATACGGTTGATAAGAGGTTTTATTTAATATATCAGTACGAAGGAAATAACGGAGAATATAGCCGCGAGTTTAATGTTATTTACAGAAGTATGAAGAGTGTCGAATATGATCTGAGGTCTAAGCTTATATCTTGCGGAAATATTGTTGTTGCTCCTAAAGATGAAAACTTCCATGCCTGTGAAGTGCTTTATAAATTTTATAATCCGCTTTCAAGCATAAACGAACCATTAAAAAGTAGAATGGACCGAATCTACACAGATTACAGTCTTACACCTTCGTCTAAGGGGAAGCCAAAGGAAGCTGATTTTATAGCTCCCAGGGGTTTATCAAGCAAGGTAACAAAGGACTGGCTCTTAATGGATGGTATGTATCATACATGGCTTATCATAAGGGACAATTCCTATCCACCTCTTGTTCAGACAGGTTGGCTTGACAATATTCCAATCGACTATGGAATTGATGTTGATATTATTGCCAAAAGGCTTAACAGGGGTACAGTCGAATCTGGTCTTAAGCAGATGAGGAAATACAAGTATTCTTCATACAATGCAAGCAAGACTAATTATGACAAGGCAGAAGCTCTTTCAAGAGAAATACAGAATGCTGAATACATAAAAAACGTAATGAGCAATTATGATGAGGACCTATTCAATAACGTTGTCATCATAACCATAAGGGCAACTACTTTTGCTATAATGCGAGAACTTAAAAATTCCATTCAAAAGCACCTCGAAGGACTTTCAATATATACATCAACTTCATTTCTGTCAGCCCATGAATGGCTGAAAAATGTTGCTCCGGACATGTACGTTACAAGATCTTATTTTTCAAAATTTGCCCACAATCTTCTTACAAGGAATATGGCACAGCTCTATCCGTTTACTTCAATGTCTCTGTTTGACAATGAAGGATATGTAGTTGGAAAGAATGTCCAGGGTGGATCACTTGTTTCATTCAATAACTTTAATACGCAGCTTTATTCCAATGGAAACATTGTAATAATGGGAACTCCCGGTTCTGGTAAGACATTCCTTGAAATGATGCTTGGATACCGTATGAGGATGATGGGGGTAAGGACAATGTATATCCTTCCTTTAAAGGCACATGAATATTTCAATGCTTGTGAACAGATGGGTGGAGAATACATTAAGTTTATTCCTGGAGGAAAGACCTGTGTAAACATAATGGAGATAAGACCGCAGGTTACAGCAAGTGGAGAGCTTTTGGAAGATACAGATGAAACTGACGGAATGGATGCTCCTTTACTGGCAAGAAAGATAGCTTCACTTTGCTCATTCCTTCAGCTGAACATGATAGATGATAAACTTTCTACTTCTGAGAAGAACAGATTCAATGTACTTTGCACAAAGCTTTATTCCAATTATGGTATCACTTCCGACAATGATTCAATATGGCTTGATAAGAAAAAGCGTATCTTAAAGCCAATGCCTATTCTTCAGGATCTAAATGATGCTTTAAGGGAAGATCCGGTTCTTTCAAGAGTAAGGGATGCCTTAAGTCCATATATGTATGGTGGTATGTTCAGCAATTTCAATGGTCCTACAAATGTTAATCTTAATAACCAGTTCCTTGTATTTGATGTTGATAAAACAGCAATAAACGAAGATTATCTGCCTGCAATGATGTATATCGCCTTTGACTGTTGTTATGACCTTGCAAAGCAGAGTCTGATGCACAAGGATGCAATATTTCTTGATGAGGTCTGGCTGATGATGCAGAACGATGACTGCGCAAAGCAGGTAAAGGAAATGGTAAAGATTATCAGAGGTTATGGTTCATGCTCTGTTCTTGCGACACAGGACATAGGAGATTTTCTTAGATGCAATAACGGTCTTGGAGAATCCATTCTTGCAGCTTCAAAGATAAAGTTCTTCTTAAGGATAGAAGATATGGAAATAAACAACATTGCAAAGGTAGTCGACCTTAATGCTAATGACAAAGCAAACTTTAAAAAGTTTCCGGCTCACGGAAGAGCACTTCTAATGTCAGATAAAGACAAGATACTGATCGATATGATTTCTTCAAGGAATGAGCTAAGAACTTTTACCACAGATGTAAATCTCAGAAAGAAATTTAAAAGTAAAATTAGTTGATTTTAATATAAAAAACGGGACTTTATCATAAAAAATCATGTGTTTACTAGAAAGAAAGTAAGAGTGTATATAAAGCAAAATCTTTTTAATATAAAAAGCCGTTTTTTTAATGGAAAAGGCAGAACGCTTTTGAACTTTATATTAAAACATATCTTTTTTACGATAAAGAGCCCCAAAAACATACTATAGGAGAAAACAAATGCAATTATCAGAGGAAACAAGAGTAACAGTAAATCTCTTAAATAAATTTGGTGGTCTGACAATAGCTCAGGTAAATAAGATGTTTGAGGGAACCGGTTTTAGGCCAAAGCCAATGATTTCTTTTTTATGTAACAGCAGAATGATTCAGTTCCTTGATGATAACTTTGTTGTTTTGCAGAACAGACCAGAATACAATCCTGAAACTCTTTACTGTATTTGGGTAATGCTTGACAAGATAAAAGAGCCAAACATAGCAAAATCAAATGCCATAAAATCTGCCAATCCTTGCGATAACGGGATTGAAATAGCATTTATAAACAACTCAAAGCTTATCGAATACATTACTTTTATCGACAAAGCAAATATTGCAAAAGTATCACTTATTCAGGACACATTCTATACATCAACAGGATGCAAGCCTGGAGAAGAAGAGGAAAGCCGCAGATTATATACATTTGTAGTTAATGATGAAGCTGTAATGGATACTCTTGCAGAGATGAACCTTACCATTCCCTTTATGGTTGCGTTTATAGAGGGGGATCTAAAAGAGGTTCCAAACATTGAATATTACAAATTATAAATAAAAATTTCAGATTAAAGATGGTATTTTTTGAGAGCAAAAACAGTATTTATATGCTTCAAAAAAGGTATTTCTAAAAAGCAAAAAGAGTATTTATTTTAAGCAAAAGCGGTATTTTTATACTGAAAAACGGTATTTTTAGGGTGTTTTAGAAGGGTATGTAAATACCGTTTTTGAAGAGCTGGAACACTCATAAAATAAACCTATTTAATTATTTATGAGACCGAGCTATGAATCAGATACGAGCTTCTATTTATTTCCGTAACCAAGTCATTATATGACTGCCCAAATATTAAATGGAAAGGCAACAGATTATGAATAATAAACCTCGGTATGATGAAGGAACTATGAGACATAAGATTGTGAATCTCCTTCACATTAGCATTGTTATAACACCTCGCACATACAATTTATTTGATGAACCTAAATCATCTATTACAAATACGATGGTAAAAATGAAAAAAGAGGGTGTAATT
>JAILBM010000123.1 GCA_024680925.1 Butyrivibrio sp. | reverse complement strand
ATAGAAATGATTATAGAAAGTAAAAGGAACAATTTCATCAAGATTAATGTGATTTGCAAGAAGAGATAAGAAAGCAGGTTTATCATTTTCAAATACTTCCTGACAATCATCATAAATATCTGCCAAAGTTAGTTGTTTGTGTGGTATAATACTCATATAGCAACTCCTTTCGGGTGTGGATCTTTAGTTGATTGGTCTCTTCTAATTATAACACATTTAGTGAGGGGTTGCTTCATTTTATACATTAAAAAACGCTGTATTTATGCGGCTTGCGGCGTTTCGCAAACGCCTAAATTAATTATTTGAGTAAAGGGGATTTCTACAAGTATTTATTGATTTTAACCCACAAGGTTACTTGCATATATCCTGATTAAGTGTTTGATTATGAGAGACGAAGGAAATAAGGAACCTTCACAGAATATATTATGAAAGGTAAGAAAGACAAAGTACGCTCTTAGAAACATACAATTTAATAAGATGCAGAAAAACGTTCAGTTCTTTAATAATAAGAAATCTGGACTAGTTTTGATATCCTTATTAGAGAGTATGTGTAGAGAAAATATTGCACTTAAAATCTGAAAATTTAAGAATTATAATGGCGCTACAGTAAATGATTACTGACCAATACTAAAAGCGCTTTTAAGTAGATTTTATTAAGGAAAATCTTTATGCAGGATAGAGAAAGGCAATCAGGCTATGACAATCGACTATATGCTTATGATTGCAGATTATTATAATGCCAGTCTTGATTATATATTTGGCAGAGCTTCTATTGTGGATAATGAAGTGACTTCTGAATATAATGCGGTTCCTGAAGAAAAGAAGGCTGCGGTAAAGGATGCAATGCTTACATGTATTAAGCTTGGAAGGATGTAAAATACCATTTGCGACATCTTATATTCCATTTACAACAGATTTGATATAAGCGTTCTTAGTCTGCTTTATTATCTAGACATAAGATAAAACAAAGCGAATAAATAATAATACAAATCGCAAGAAATATAAGAAAGTCGAGGATATAAAAATGGAGAATATAAATAAGAAAGCAAGATGGAGATAGTTAGAGGAGCAGTTATCGGATTTGCAGTTGGAGTTATCTGGGTATTTATTACAGCGATGAATCTATATTCGCTTAATGAATATGCTCATGTAAATACATTCAGTCCATATTTTACAGGAGCTCTGGCGCTCTTTTACATCGGAATGACAATTAATTATGCATGCAAGTATGCAAAGGCTAAGAAGCTTGAGAGAGGTTTGGAGGGGGATGAGTAATGAGCGAATTACAAGGATATGTATAGGCTTCAGGGAGTCATTTAGAATATATTTTGAGGGACTTCGTATGGAGACCATTGGGATAAAATAAGAAAGAAAAAAGGATGGTAAAACTATAATGAAAAGGGTGAGGAGCTTTATAGCATCTCTTATTTGTGTGACTCTTATCCTGTCAGAGCTAAATGGTATGTCCCTACCGGTTTATGCTGAAGAACAAGAGAGTGTATCTACAAGTACAGATGCTACAGAAACAGAGTCATCTGAAGGGGATGAAGAGAGTGTATCTACAAGTACAGATGCTACAGAAACAGATTCATCTGAAGGGGATGAAGAGAGAGGACTATCGATTGAGGTAGAAGGTATTCATGTATCCGTAAATGATAAGGATAATGTACTTCCGGAGGGAGCTTATATTCAGGTAACAAAGCTTGAAGATGATGAAGCTCTTAATATGGCTAAGGAAGCCGCCGGAAAGACAGAGGATGGTACTGAACTGGTTCGCGATGCAGTGGGAGTAGATATTAATTTCTACGATTCATTGGGAAATAAGTTTGAGCCTTCAAATGATGTTGAAGTCACAATAGATATTAAAGACTATAGAAGTCTTGATATCGAGGATGAATATGTAAATCCAAGTTATGACGTGCTTCATGTTCCGGAAGAAGGGGAGCCTGAATTTATAGAGAATATTGATGTTGACGAAGAAGGCGCAGTATTCGAATCTAATGAATTCAGTCCATATATTATTACAGCATCCCCAATCAATCTTTATCGTGCCAATCAGGCTACGATTCTTTCGGGCTATTCAGATTACAGCCCATATCTTACAAGTCATATTCTTACAGTAGATGGTAAAGAGATTCTGTCAGGCGATACTATAGAGCCTACACAGAATTTTATGCTTGAAATGTCATTTAACATGAAGCTAAGTGACATGTCACAGAATATCTCAGATTCAACAAATGGATTAAAGTATTATTATCCACTTCCGGATCATATATCTATAGGTGATAAGGGAAGTGAGGATTCTCAGGTAGTACTTCGTAATTCCAGAGGAGTACAGATCGGTACATATTATATAAAGGCATCAGCTGATGGAGATGTAATGTATGTTACATTTCCTGGATTTTATGATGATGTAACTACAAACTTTGAACTTGAAGCATCCTGGTCAGACACTAAGGATTATGATTCTATAGAGGTACCATGGGGAGATAGAACTGATAAATATTTGATCAACAGAACATCTCTCATAATCACTAAGGATCAGACCCATGCAACTAGATGTGAGGATGGAATAACAAGAAATAAATTTACCGTTACTATAAAAGCAAAGGATAATTTAAATGAAGTAACTAATGTAAGCTTTAAGGATGAGATGACCTCTCAGCACATGATCCTTGATCCGGAATCTATAGATGATGGTTCAGGAAATAAATATGCATTTAAGATCACCTCATATACAGCAGATGGAGTAGTGAGCGGAGATCCGCAATATCTTCCGGCTTCTAAAGCAAATGTAACAGATGCCGGTAGTGATGGAAAGACTACCACACTTGATATAACAGGTCTTACAGTTCCTCGGGGCGGAAAGATAGTTGTTGAATATAGTGCATATATTCCTAGAGAAGTTAAGAGAACATTAGATGAGAATTATGAGACAGATGCACTTACTAACACAGCCTCAGCTTCTCACCCGGTTAAGAATTCCACAACAGGAGAGACTGAAAATCCATGGATCACATCTAAAGTAACTGACAATATCATTCCTAAGAAGGGGTGGCTCTTAAAAGATGCCAATAACAAGAATCTGGTAAAGGTTACTGATACAGATAATACAGAGTATATAGTAATGGATTACGATGTAGAGATTAACCCACTCAGAGAGTATACAATGGGTGGAGCTCTTGTAAGAGATGTTATCAGTAATTCCTTCTACAATGAAAATGATATAAAATATACGAATGTTACCTATGATGTAAACAATCTCTCAACTAAGGGAGTAACAGTAACAAAGACCATTAAGGCTAATACTGTTACAGAGAAAGAACTTCACTGGGTTACACTAGACAGCTCCACATATAATGACTTCCTTTCGAAGATAAATGTTAAAAATCCGCTAGGTGCACTAGGCAGACTGAAAAATGATTCTTCACTTGAAGGTGTAAGAAATGCACTTAAGAGCGCTATCAGCAATGCCGGCTTATCATTTAGTGGTGAATATTCGGACTATATTTATACAGATGAAGCTTGCCACGAATTTATCTGGCTTCTTCCGGAAGATGATGTGGTGAATGGGGATACAGTAGTTGGAACCTATAAACTTCATTACTATACAGTATCCGGACTGGGAGTAGGATCATTCTCCAACAGTGCTTCACTTAGATATAGAGAGATGGATCCTGTAATATTTGGTGCTGTAGGTTACCCGGGAGACTATAGTCTTGTTGAAAGAAAGATCGATGCTACAAAGTATAACGAAGGAGTATATCTTGGCAGTGATGGAAACTACTATGTTGATTGGACTATCACAGTAGGAGTTCCGGCTAATTCCCGTGGATGGGAAGATGTAATGCTCATCGATGAGTTCCCTAGATATGAGGTTGGAACAGGAGATGACAGAATAGTTTATTCAGACTGGTTAAAGGGACTTGCTTCTCCGGATTATGATTCACTTAATAGTGGAGTATTTAAGTTCTCTACAGAAAGCTCACGACCTGAGGTTCAGGCAATTGTTAATAAAGCCAAGGTCGGTCTTGATAATGGTTATTGGAATGCGTATTCAGAAACAATGACCAGCACATATACCAAAGGAGTATTTGTAGAAAAACCTGATGAAGAGTGGATAGATTATCTCTCAGAGTGGGGTTCTACTGCATTTAATGCGACCATTGTTTCAAGACATACTTATTATAAGAGTAAGGATCTGGCGGCAGGACAGTTCATTGTTGATACTGACGGAACAGATTGGATTGCTGAAGTAAAGAAAGGCGATACCGGTACTATAAATAATTACTCAATCTATCTGGGTGATTTACCTTCTAGCACAACAGAAGAAGGATATAATATAGAGATAAAATATACTACTCAGGTTAATCCTCTTCTTGTAAAGAGACTTCCTGATATTCTTAAGGATGAGAATAAAGAAGTAGTAACTCTTGAAAATGTGGCTCATGTATATCACAGCTATGTGAAGAGAGACAGTGAAGGTAATATTCTTGGTCGTGCCCTTATGCAGGGTGGAACCAATGAGGGCTGGATAGGAGACCTGAAGGCGTCATACTGGATAGGCAGCGGGGACGCTACAGACTGTATAGTTAAGGATAAGACAAGTGATTATGACGAGAACAGCGGTTTAGTAAATTATAAATCTTATCTGAATAGTAAAAAGGAACTTGATGCTCATACTAATAAATATACAATTCAGGATGCAATGAATGTTCCCGGGGTTATTTATAAGAATATAAATCTTAAATTCCCATCAGATGTAAATAATGGTGCAACCATCATAAGTAACGGTGTGGTTGCAGATGCATATAAAGAGTATGTGACTATAAATGCCACTACAAATGTTAATAACTCAAACACACTTACCATCACCTTTGATAATAAGGATAGTAAATTCCAGGATGCAAATGGTAAGGTGGCGCAGCTGGAGCTTACCTACAGCGCAGATTTTAAGACAAATGAAGTTGCAACTGATGTAACACTTAATAACTCAGTTGTTCTCAGTGAAAAGATACCAAGCGAAGATGGAACCTCATATACAACTAAGCTTATTGATCAGGATGAGGTTGAATATACTATTGATAAGGCATTAGACAAGAATCTGGACACAACAGGTCTTCCTTCTGAATCTAATGGCTTTACTGCAAATTATTATATTCTTGTTGATCCTACATCATTAAACGCAAAGGAGCTTGCTACTATTCCGGTAGGAGAAACATTTACTGTAAAAGATACTATGGGAAGCAATCTGGATCTCATACTAAGTACGGTAAAGGTAAGCAAGAATGAAAATGGTAAATATACTGATATATCAGGACTCTGCCAGCGTTCCTATAATTCACTGACAAAGGTTCTGGAGGTTAAGATACCAAAGCAGAGTGATACTGCAACCTATAAGATTGAATATAGTGTAAATGTCAGTCATCTTTCTAAGGACGGAGAGACCTATCTTAGCAACCGTGCTGAGATCCTGGGTACAACAGTTAAGAGAGATGAACTGAATGAAAGAGTAAGCATTATGAACAGCACCGAGAGTTCTGATGCTACAACCAATATGATCCTTATCCGGAAATATGATATGGAGGATATTACTAAGACAGTTAATGCTACATTTGATATCTATAAATGGGATAATGGATGGAAATGTCTTACATCAGGTCCTGATAGAATATATCCGGAAGATTATCAGATCTCCACAACAAATGGAACGGTTGTGATTACCAATAAGATGTATCGTAATCAGCCTTATTCACTTATTGAGGTGGATAAATGGTATAAACTTGTGGAGGTAAGCACAGATCCCGGTTACTCAGTTAATAAGGAGCCACTCTATTATTATGTATCTGCTGATGGACAGACTCATAATAATCCACCAGCTAGTGTTAGCAACTATTCTATAGCAACTCTTCTTAAGGGAAAGAGCGAAAGCGAAATAGCTGGAAATGAGGAAATACTTCCAACTCTTCTTTTCGGAAATAAAAAGGCAGGCTTTGATATAGAAAAAACTGATGAAGCAACAGGAGATATAATTCCTGGAATAGAGTTCACAATTTATTCAGATGAAAACTGCACAAATAGTTTAGGAGTGCAGACAACAGATAATAATGGTATAGCTGAATTTACCGGTATTACATCACTGGATGCAAATGGAGATGGGGATGTATACCTTAAGGAAACCGGAAATAACAGTGATTACTTAGATAATAATAATATATATAAGATATCATTTACCGGTGGTAATGTTACTGGTGCAGTTAATACTCAGGATGCAAATGATACTCTGAAGATTGATGCTACAGGAATTCTCAGTAAGGTTAAATTCACTAATTTATCAAAGACTAATAAGCTGATAATCGAGAAGAATGTACAGTCTATCTCCAGTAGATATAAGAGTGAGGAGTTTACATTCTTCATTACACTTACTGATAGTGAAGGAAAAACTCTGACAGATACCTATAAAGCTCGTAAATATTATGCAGATGGAACAGCGGATGTTATTCCATTTTCTATAAAGAGTGGAGACAGCTTCCAGCTTAAGTCTAGTGAAAAGCTTGAGATAGAGGGACTTCCTACAAATGCTAAGTATAGAGTGAGTGAGTCAACTCCTATGGAGTATGCAGCGTCTCTTACTTTAACTGATAAGATTGGAATGGATTCAAAGGTGGGACCTGTTAGCTTTACAACAGGTACTATTGAGGAAGGTAGTGTGGATCATCTTACATTTACCAATCGTCGTAAGACCTCTGTAGTTGTAGTTAAGGAAGCGGTTACAAGTGATGGTAATGAACTAAGTATTCCAGATGGTTTCACAGTTACAATAAGAACAGAGAATAATCAGAATGGTCCTATCTGGGCTATTGCCAAGTATAATGCTAGAACTGGTAAGTTCGTAAGCGATTATTTAGCTGACTCTGATATGCTGTTCTCTACAGATCTTGCGGACGGTACACCTATTGATGGCGGTTTCAGAATTGAAGGAATTAACACTTCAAAGGGACTTGCGGTTATAGAGTCAAATGCTGATATAGCCGGTTATGCATATAAGCTTGCAAATGCTGACAGCTATAATGCTAACTGTAACTGGAGTGATGAATCATCAGATGATAGACGAGTAACTCTGAAGAATACATATTATGATTCATATGACGAAGTAAATCTTACAGCTAATAAAACTCTTGTTGGTAGAAATATGGAGGAAGGCGAGTTCAGCTTTTCACTATATACAACACGTGACGATGGCAATTATTCAAAGGAATTAAAGACCGGAATCACCAACGATAGCACTGGAAATATTGATTTTGGAAGAATTACTTATACTCTGGCAGATCTTGGAACTGAAGACGCAGTTGATAAGTACTATATGATCAAGGAGAATAAAGGAACTAATTCTGCTATTACCTATGATGAGAATACCAGAATATATGTTAAGGTTCATCTTCATAAGGAGCAGGAAAATGGTGAAGATAAGGTAGTTGCAGATGAACCTATATATTCATCAACTGATATGAAGGATGGTTCTAATGGTGATGGTAATAAGCCGGCCTTCTTAAATGTATATAATGCTGACGGAACTCTTAACCTTAAGGTAAGTAAGAAGGTTAAAAACTGTGAGGCAGCTGATGGTCAGTTTGCATTTACTCTTACTGAATATACAGATAATACATTTACAACAACAAGAACGGATAAGCCGGTTCCGCTTAGCAGAAAAACCACAGCTGCTATATCTAAGGATGGAACCGGGGAAGTTACATTTGATAGTCTTACCTATCCGATAATTGTTCAGGATGATGGAACAGAAATAATTAATGAATATGGAACTCATTATTATATCCTTCAGGAGGAGATACCTGCAGACGCAGTTGAGAAAACACTTTCTAACGGAGATAAGGTCTGGGTTAAGAATGGAATCACCTATGATGGCACCATGTATAAGCTTGTTGTGACCACAAGTGATGACAAGAAGGGTAATATTACTCCTACAGTTTATAAGATTAATGATGATGGAACAAATGAATTAGTAACTTCAACAGATTTTACTACAGAGTTTGCATTTACCAATGAATATAGTGCAACTGGCAGTGTTGACATCAAGGCTACTAAAACCCTTACCGGACGTAATGCAAATAGTGGTGAGTTTGGATTTACTCTTGCTGAATATACTGATGACACATACACATCCATCAAGAAGGATGCACAGAGTAATAATATAGAGTATTCAGTTAATTCGGCAGCAGCAAGTGATGGAGTTGCCCAGACAATGAGCTTTGATACTATTAACTATAACGTGGCTGACGCCGGAACTCATTATTACAAGCTTTCTGAGAATCAGCCTACTGGAAATGGTGTTACAACAATTAATGGAAAGAAGCAGAAGGCAGGAGTTCTCTACGATGATACAGAATTTAAATTTACGGTAACTGTATCTGATAAGGGAGATGGAACCCTGGAGACTGTAATTAAGGATTCTGAAGGAAATGTGATCAGTAAGGATAATACTGAGACTAAGTTTACTTTTGCCAACGATTATACGGCTTCTGGAAATATAACATTTAGCGGTAATAAGATATTAGAAGGACATGATATAGTTAATGACCCAACGATTGGTGGAGGCTATGCATTTATCATTTCAGAGGTTATAAATAACACTATTGTTGCTTCTAACTACTATGGAATAACAAGAGAAACGAGGACTGTGGATCCTTCAACAGGTATTGCTACAGCAAGAATTAATTATACAACTATTACTTATACTCAGGCGGATGTTGGAGAACATACATATTTGATATATGAGTATTCCCCAAGTAATGGAAAAAGTGATGGTATCACCTATGATAGAAATGCTTATTTCGTAACAGTAAAAGTTACAGATAATGGAAATGGTGAACTAGATACTGTAATTACTAAGGTTATAAAGATGAATGGGGAAACACAGACCCAAAAAGATCTTCCGGTAACTACGAAACTGGATTTCACCAATGTTTACGCAGCATCTACATATGCCGGCATAACAGCAACCAAGAGTATTAATTCAGGTGCTAAGACTCTTGCTGACAGTAAGACCTTCTACTTTGATCTGATTGAGGTTGATGGAACTAATGAGACAGTTATCGCCCGTGGTAAGAATGACGACAACGGTGATATCAAGTTCTATGATATAAATGACGAAACTCAGGAGTTTAGATTAAGCTATCTGATAGATGGTGCAAAGACTGTTGACGCTTCAAATAAGCTGGGTCTTCATACATATAAGATCGTTGAGGAAGATGGACAGGATTCAGGCTATATCTATGATGGCGAGGAGTATACATTCAGATTGAATATAACAGATAATTATAATGGTACTCTTCATATCGAGGATATGGATAATGCACTGACCCGTACAGATGGAACAACAGACGGGGAAGGAGATTCAAGAACATATACACTTAATCTTGCGGACAGCAAGAAGTCCAACTTCGAGAATTCTTATGAAGCAGTGGGTGAGATAACATTTAACGGTACTAAGATATTAGAAGGAAATGGTACAACTAATACGAGAGATATCATAGATGACGAATTCAAGTTTAATGTTGTTGAGTATACAGATGATACTTTCCGGACTGAAAGCGGTACTCAGAAATATACAGGTACAGCAAAGGCTGATGGAACAGTAAGCTATGAAACCATCAAATACGTAAGAAATAGCCTGAAGGATGATGTGGGTACACATTATTATAAGATTACTGAGGATATTCCTCAGGAGGCTACTGAAAATGGTGATGGAACTTATACCTATAAGGGCGTTACTTATTCAGATAAAGCATATGAGGTGACTGTAAATGTAGCTGATAATGATGACGGTACTCTAAGCGTGACCACATCCGGTATTGAACAAAGTCTTGACTTTACCAATACCTATGAGGCAGAAACTGAAGTAACCTTCAGTGGTACAAAGACAGTTCAGAATTTCGATAAGATATTCAACCAGCCTGAGATGAAGGAAGGCAGCTTTAACTTCACAGTTACTGAGGAGACTGGAACCGGTGATAGCAAGACGGAAACAGTGGTTGCCACAGGTACAAATGATAAGGACGGAAAGATTACCTATACAAGCCTGAGCTATGATCTCGATGATGTGGGAACACATACATATATCATAACTGAGGATACAGAGAATCAGGTATCAGGAATCTTCTACGATCAGGATACTGTAAAGGTAACTGTAGAGATAACAGATAATGGAGATGGAACTCTTTCTTCAAATGTGGTCTATGAGAAGAATGGTGAGAAGCAGGAAGGAGCAGACTTTGAAAATAAAGCCTCTGACGTAAAGGTTCAGAAGACTGATGAGGAAGGAAATCCGCTTGAGGGTGCAAAGTTTGATATTACTACTAAGGATGGAAAGGTAGTGACTAGTTTCACATCCGGTGACAGTGTTGATCATATCTACGGCCTTTCAGCAGAAACTGATTATATTCTTGTGGAAACCCAGGCGCCTAATGGCTATGAGAAGGCATCAGATATAAGCTTCAGGCTGGATAAGGATGGACAGCTTTATGTTGATGGAGTAAAGGCTGATCAGATTACTGTTAAGGATAAAATAATAGTAACTGATGTACCGGAAAATAAATATGGTACAGATGTACCGGGAAATAAATATGGTACAGAAGTAAAGACACCAACAGAAGAAAAGAAGGATACTACAGAAGTAAAGACACCAACAGAAGGAAAGACACCAACAGAAGGAAAGAAAGATGGCACCGATGTAAAAAAGCCTACAGTTCCTACTAAACCTTCTACAGGAGACAGCTTACCGCTTATATGTATTATTCTGGTAATTCTTGGTTCATTAGCCGGTATAATCTTCATTTTTATAAAGAAGAAAAGGTTAAAAAAATAAAGCAAGCTGATGTAATATAGCAGATTGCAGATATCATTGAATAAGCGTCAGGGGGTCATGATTTGTACCCTCTTTACTGGACAAACTGAACCGACCCCCAAAAGTTAGACCTATAAAATCTAACTTTTGGAGGTCGTTTTTTATGGAAACATTTATTAATTCGTGATTATATACACAAAGCATAAGTCAAGGCTTCATATTCA
>JAILBM010000122.1 GCA_024680925.1 Butyrivibrio sp. | reverse complement strand
GTAGGTATGTTCAATTCCTTCATCTATGCTAAAGGCATTTTTCCATCCAAGATTTGTAAGTCTTGTACTGTCAAGAACCTGATGCTCTATAAAGGTTTGCTGAGCAATATCCTCCGTATCTGGGGCTTCTATTACCAGCTTTGTTCCTGCTACCTGTGCTATTTTTTCTGCAATGCCACGTATTGTAATAATACAGTCATCATTGGCAATATTATATGCCTCTCCAGGCTTTGCATTTATCATAACAGTTAAAAGAGCCGAAGCACTATCTGCTATATACTGATAGGATCTAAGCTGAGTTCCACTGCTTTTTAAGACAATATTTTCCTTATTTACGGCATTTTTAAAAAACTGCACTGTAGCTCTGTTATCCTTACTGGTTACATTTGGTCCAAAGGTATGACATAGTCTTGCTATAGCGCTTTCCACACCAAATTCCTTTTGATAGCATACGCACAGATTTTCAGCCATTCTTTTGGACTGCGGATAGCAGGATCTTGGATTCATTGAATCAATATATCCTGCATAATCTTCTCTAAATTTCTCTATTTCCGGTTCGCACTTTCCATATACTTCCCCCGAAGATATAAAAAGAAGTCTTTTTGCATTACACTGACGTGCCATTTCCAAAAGATTCTGTGTTCCCTGAATATTAGCCATTATTGTTTCAACAGGCTCCTCGATCATAGCCTTGGGATAAGCATTGCTGGCAGCATGAATGATATAATCTATATGCTTACTAAAGGCAAAGGGTGTAATGACATTTTGCTGCAGCAGCTCAATAAAAGAGTCAGGGCCAAAACGCTGTCTTATTCTGTCTGCACTTCTTGAAACAGCATAAATTGTAATATTGGCATTTTTTTCTCTGTTAAGATATATCAGCATTTCCGTTATAAAAGAACCTATTATACCTGTAGCACCGGTTATCATTACTGATTTTCCGTATAAGCTTTCAATTCCTACGGTATTTTCTATTGCCCTTTTTACGTCGTTTTTGTATAGCTCATTTTTAAGCATTGTCATTTTTATTTGCCCCCTTGGATTATTGAAATCTGTGACTTTTTAGTAAATCAATTCTTCTTTACAAGAACAAAGAATGTCGCTTGCGACATTCTCGTGCCGAGCGCGGTTGCATTTATGCAACATTTACCTATCGCGCGAGTGCGCATCCTTAGCGGAGCGTTTTTTATATCATAGGAAAGCAATTTCCTATGATATAAAAGAGTGATGCAAAAGCATCACTCTTTAAGCCAGTCTGAACGTTTTGCAATCAGTAATGCTTTGAATATATCAATGTCATCAACTGTTGTAAGCTTTATGTTTTTCTCAGATCCTGCTGAAAAATATACTTTGTGCCCCATCTCAATCATCAGTGTACAGGAGGCTACGGAAGATGTGTTACCTGCCTTTAGCGCTTCTCTGTGGACATCGCAGATGGTTCCAAGTCTAAAGCCTTGTGGTGTCTGAGTTCTCTTAAGTCTGTCTCTCGAATAGGTTTCATTAGATGACTCCGAATCCTCTGTAACCAGCATTGCTTCTGCGCATGGGATTGCTGTTATAGCACATCCGTATTCTCTTGTTTTTACAATGCAGTCAGAGATGATTTCTTCTGAAACCATTGGTCTTATGGCATCATGGATCAGTACCAAATCGTCTGGTCCGTATTTTTTCTCAAGTTCAAATAGTCCGTTTCTGATGGATTCCTGACCATTTGCTCCGCCTGGAACTACTGTTTCAAGCTTGGTGATATTGAACTGTTTAGCATATGCCCAGAGAATCTGTTCCCAGCCCTGTATGCATACAACTGCAATCGCATCTATATTGGAATGTTTCTGAAAAGCCTCCATTGTGTATACAATAACTGGCTTTTCATTTACTGTAAGGAACTGCTTTGGAATGTCCTGGTGCATTCTGGCACCTGAACCACCTGCAATTATAAGTGCAATATTTGCCATGGGTCCTCCAATTTATTTAATAAAAAATTCACCTATATTATAGCCTATATTCTCTATTGGCTCAAATAGGTGAATTTTGGGTTCTTCTATTTCAAATTTATTGATATTTTTGTCTTTCAACTCTAGTTATATATTGGTCTGTTACTTTTATAGATGTATTTCAACTATTGCTATATGTTGGTCTGTTACTTTATCGATGTATTTATTTGTTCAAAAAAAGTTTTACTCTATTTCCACATGTTGGCACACCTGTTGTTCTACTGGTGGCAGCTTCATATAGTCGCCGTAGATAACGCTCATGGTTGCATCATAGCCGCTTGGAACTTGAAGTTCAAGGCCTCGTATGATCTTTGTTGTGCCCTTTTTATAGCTTGTCATATCGTAGCACAGTCCCCAGTAATGTGGATGTTGCTGCTCGTTTGATATGTAAACTTTATCTGAAAGGGCAAAGCCTGAGATTGTATTGGTATCATATGCTACTTTTATTTCTTCACTTTGATTCTGAGCTTTGGCAGCTGTTTCTGTATTTTGAGACTGGGCTTTTGCCGTTGTGTCTGCGCTTTGAACTTGTGCTTTGGCCAACAACGTCCGGGCATCTGTCTTATATTTTTTTACATCCTTAGGATTGGCAAGGGTTGCAACAAATCTATACTGCTTGCAGATTGTCTTAAGTGGAACAAGTTTGCCAATAGTTGGAAGGATTACAGCACCTATTTTGGCTATGCCCTTGTACTTATGAAGGTCTACTGCATTTCTATGTCCCATGGCAAAGGCATATAAAAGCTTCATTACTTTCAGTTGCAGACTATGGCATCTGCCTACTCTATCCAGGACAAAGAGGTCCACAGAA
>JAILBM010000031.1 GCA_024680925.1 Butyrivibrio sp. | reverse complement strand
TATTCCGCTGCCAATAAGCTTTCACCTAGCTTTTCAGGTGTAACAGTTGACGGTGAGCCGGTTTATACAATTGCTGAACCTACCGAAAGTGAAATTAAGTCGGTATGTGCAGATTATAAAACCAGTTTTGAAGAGTATTCAGATGCAGCGATTGTTGTAATCGGAAGACCGGGTTCAGAAGCAGCGGATTATTATCCCGGCGAAACCGGCACAGATACAGCAACAGGCGCCAGAAATCCACTTGCCTTATCTGATGATGAGAGGGATTTAATAAAGCTTGCCGAAGATAATTTTGATCAGGTCATAGTTCTTATAAATTCAAGTAATGCCATGGAAATCGGCGAACTGGCAGAAGATGATGCCATTGATGCCATTCTTTGGATAGGTTTCCCGGGAAATTATGGAATGAACGGTGTTGCGGATATTCTTACCGGAGAAGTAAGTCCATCCGGTGCACTTCCTGATACCTTTGCATCAGACTCTACTTCTTCACCTGCTATGGCTAACTTTGGAGTATACGCATATTCTAATGCTGCAGAGTACCTTGATACAGCTACAGACAGAGGTGACTATTATCTCATAGAAGCTGAGGGTATATATACAGGCTACAGATATTATGAAACCAGATATGCAGATCTTGTTATGGGTCAGGGAAATGCAGATTCTACAGTAGGAACCTTTGATTCTGCATCTGCCTGGAATTATGACGAAGAAGTAACCTATGCCTTTGGTTATGGACTTTCATATACAACTTTTGACAGCAAGCTTACAAGCATAGAAGTTTCTACAGATGAAAAAACTATCAAGGCAACAGTAAATGTAACCAATACCGGTGATGTTGCAGGAAAGACCTCTGTTCAGTTATACGGACAGGCTCCTTACATTGCAGGAGGTGTTGAAAAGTCAGCTATTGTCCTTGTGGACTTTGAAAAAACAGATATTATTGAGCCGGGAGATGCAGTAGCAATAGAAATCACAGCAGATCTTCAGAATATTGCAAGCTATGATGAAGATTCCGAATCCTATATTTTGGATTCAGGTGATTATTATTTCACAGTGGGAAATGGTTCTCACGAAGCAATAAATAACGTTCTGGCAAAGCTTGGATATGATACAGAAGGTAACGGTGAAAATGTTCAGACCTGGAGTTATAGTCCTGAAGGTGGTGTAGATACTCAGACCTTTAAGACTACAAGTTCAGGAGCTACAGTTTCCAACAAGCTCTCAAATGCAGATTATAATACATGGAATCCTGATACAGTTACATATCTCTCAAGAAGTGACTGGGAAGGAACATGGCCACAGACCTATTCAGATATTGAACTTACAGAAGATATGCTTCCATATCTTACAAATGATTTCTACGAAGTAGCAACAAATGACGATACTTCAAGTGTTACCTATGATGCTGACGGCGATCTCATTTTTGCAAACATGAAGGGACTTGATTATGATGATCCACAGTGGGATGCACTTTTGGATCAGTTGTCTCTTCAGGAAGCTGTAAACTTCATAACAATAGGTAACAGATCCTATCAGAATATTGATTCAGTTGGATTTATCGGAGGACAGTACACAGAAAACGGCCCTAACGGCTTTAACATGACCTTGTCAGAATATTCAAATGAAAGTTCTCCATGGTATGTTTCAGAAACAGATGAGTACAGCACATACTCAACCAATGATATGGGAAGTGCTCCTCTTGCAGCAGCTACCTTTAATAAAGATCTTATGTACAGTTACGGTGAACTTTGGGGTAATGATTCATTATTTAACGGAATTCCTATTATATGGGCACCGGGTCTTAATCTTCACAGAAGCCCTTATAACGGACGTAACTGCGAATATTATTCAGAAGATCCTGTACTTGCAGGTAATATCGGATTATCACTTATTCAGGGTGGTCTTTCAAAGGGCCTTATTATGGCACCGAAGCACTTTGCCTTTAACGATCAGGAAAGTAACAGAAATGGTGTAGCACCATATATGACTGAGCAAAAAGCAAGAGAGCTTGAGCTTAATTCCTTCAGAATTGCAGTAGAAGGTGGAACACTTGGACTTATGACTTCCTTTAGCCGTATCGGACCGACATATGTTGGCGCTGATACAGGACTTATGCAGGGTATCCTGTATGAGGAATGGGGCTATAAAGGATATGTGGTTTCAGATATGGTTAACCCGGGTACTTATATGACATGGAAAGAAAGTGTTATAGCCGGAACTACAAACTTTGATACTACAGAACCTGATTCATCCTGGAGTAGTTACCTTACAACTACCTCAAATTCTCTTTCCGGTGACAGTACAATGCTGGAAGCAATCAGAGAGAGAATTCATCATACCTTGTATGTATTTGCACAGAGTAATCTTATGAATTCTCTTAGTGCAGATACAGTAAGAGTTGAGAACATGGTTTGGTGGAGAGTACTTTATCAGGCTGTAAGATGGGTATCTTTAGTACTTGGAATCTTATGCCTTGCAGGTTATGTAGTAGCAACAATGAAGAAGAGGAATATGGCTAATGAATAATAATGAAGCAACAATCAAAAAACCGGTGCTGCCAATTTTAAATATAGCCTTTGTGGTAATAGCCATAGTATTAACAATAATCAGTTCAAGTCTGGCATACAGTTTTGCCAATCTTGTCCTTATCATTGCTTTAAGTGTACTGGCTATACTGACAAGCGCTGCAGCATGCTATTTAACCAAGGATACAAATAAGAAGCTTTTTGTTGATGGACTTATATGGATTTCAGTGATTCTTACAGCCGTTTCACTTTGCTGTGTTATAGGTGGCAGAGTTAACCTTATGGGTTATGTATATTTTTCTGATCTTGAATCAAATAATCCGGTTGCCATTGCCGCAATGAATACTGCTATTGCAGCCTGGGTGTTCTATATTTTGGCTCTTATTATGGATTTCATTCTTGGATTTAAAAAGGATAAAGAGTAACACTAATATCAATAATCGGGCTCGTTTCAAAAAACGGGTCCGATTATAAACTATGAGTATGGGAGATATTATGCGTCGCACAATAACTATAAATGACAATTGGCTTTTTAAATTATCGGA
>JAILBM010000023.1 GCA_024680925.1 Butyrivibrio sp. | reverse complement strand
TGGGAAGACCAAGTTTTACAAAGGAAATAACCACGGGTGTTAAGAAAAGAGATATTTTTCTGTGCCTTGACGTTTCATACTCTCTGTACGGACTTAATTATGATTTTGTAGAGAATCTGGAAACAGTGGTGCAGGGACTTGATGGTGACAGAATAGGAATATCTATTTACAATACCTCCAGTGTCCTTTATATGCCTATGACAGACGATAAGGAATTTGCCATAGAAAAATTGGAAGAACTCAAGGAATATTTTGTTAATCAGAAAATTTATGAGGAAAAATACGATTCGGTTTCCTTTTACGATATGACAGATGAGGAATATCAGGAATATATAACCCTTTCAAACTGGCTGGACAGCTTTGAAGCGGGAACTTTAGTTAATAACAGTGAAAAGGGCAGTTCCCTTATAGGAGAAGGCCTTGCCAGTTGCCTGTATAATTTTCCATCCTTAGGGGATGATGAGAGAACAAGAGTTATATTAATGGTTACGGATAATGCTCAGAATGCCTTTAAAACACCTGCAGTTGAACTTGATGAGGCAGCAGGGCTTTGCAGTAAAAATGGTGTGACTTTGTTTGGAGTTTTTCCGCCGGTTGAAGAATTTAACCTTCTTAGCAGCGAATATGATTATGAAAAATTAAAGGCTGAAATGAAGGAAGCGGTGGAAAGTACAGGCGGTGCCTTTTACGTGGTGGGTTCTGATTTTGATACATCTTCGGTTATAGGAAGAATCCAGGAACATGAAGCTATGCAGGTAGATGAGATAACCATGACCAAGGTGATGGACCTTCCTCTGGATGCCTTTATAATACTGCTTGTAGGCATACTTCTCGTGGCAGTTGCGAAAGGAGGAGGTATATGATGATTACAAGTCCCATGATTCCTGTAGTTATTATGCTTCCTGTAGTGGTGCTTATTTTTGTACTTTTGGCTTATGGAGCCTACAGATATAATGTGACACTTCAGAAAAGAATAGCAGGCTTAACACTGGCGGCTCTTATAAGCCTTACAGTTTTTTGCATAAATTTGAGATTCATGAAATACAATCCTGATTCTGAATATACCAGACCAAATCTGGATGTGCTGTTTGTTGTGGATACCACCATAAGTATGTGGGCAGAGGACTATGACCGCTACGATACCCGTATGTCGGGAGCAAGAAAAACCTGTGAGCATATTATGGAAGAGCTTCAGGGCAGCAGCTTTTGTCTTGTTACCTTTGATGATGACAGTAGGGTATTGATGCCTCTGACTCAGGATGCACAATCCATAAGTGATTGCTTATATGCCCTGACACCGCCAAGTCAGTACGTAGCCAAGGGAAGTTCTTTAAATGCACCCTTTGATAATATTAAACGTATGCTTGAGCATATGGGCAAAGAAGACGGGCATTCCAGAATAGTATTTTTTATAAGTGACGGAGAAATTACAAACGAAGAAGAGCTGATTTCTTATGCGGAGCTTTCAGATATGATAGATGGGGGCGCCGTACTTGGTTTTGGAACAGATAAAGGTGCAACCATGCAGGATAATGACGGCTATGATGTATATGATTATACTACCTACGGCAAGGCGGTATCCTGTATTGATGAAGACAATCTTTTACAGATCGCCACAGATCTTGGAGTGAGTTATATACATGTAAATACCTACAGTGATGTGGATGCGGTTATAGGTGAAGCGCTTACAAATGCAGAAACTGTAACAGATACCAGAGAAGGAATAGAAAATTATGATGATACCTATTTTTACCTGGTACCTGTTCTGATGGTACTTCTTCTGGGTGAAATTTTTATTACCCGACCGGCTGCTCTTTCGAGGTGAACAATTGGATAATAAGTTTATAAGTAAGATTAAAGAACAATTGAATAGATTAAAAAGCTATTGCAAAACTTTCGGGCTAAAGCTTAAAGCTTTTTTTACCAGGGAAGTTAAGTACAAAATAGCAAAATATACCTGCCTTATAGTTATGGTTTTTATTATCGTCATAACGGTGCTTATGGGGTATAGACTTATGGCCAATACCATTTTTGCCAAAGCCTATGAAAAGGGAGAGTATAAGCAGTCCCTGGAAAAGAGCCTTGAATCAAATTCCATAGTTGACCCTTATCTGGTGGAATATAATCTTGGCTGCAGCTACTATGCGCAGGGTAATTATGAAGAGGCCAAAGCCTATTTTGAGAAGTCTTTGATGTATGATATTCCGGAAAAAAAGGAATGTCCCGTAAGAATCAATCTGGCTCTTACAATTACAAAACTGATAGATTTTGAAACCATAAATACTCAGTATGCTTCTTTTAAAGAGGGAGAAGAGATTGACAAAGAAGAACTTTCCGGGCTTATAGAAGATGCGATTACTCAGCTGCAAAGTGCAAGAGAAGTCCTTACACAGGTTAATTGTGCAGGTAAAGAGGATGATAACGGACATTCTGCCGAAGCTGAAAGTCTTAAAAAGGATATCGAT
>JAILBM010000004.1 GCA_024680925.1 Butyrivibrio sp. | reverse complement strand
CCTTTATATATGTTGGTATCACAGTTTGTTATTGCGGGATAGTATGTCGGGATAATGCGATAGTAATTTAAATTGGAAGATAATCTTACAAAAGACAGACAAAGATTTAATGAGTAGAAAGTAAAATCAGAGTATTCCTTTTTGATAAGTATAAGAAACGGCTATAGACAACAGAGCAATTTGTAAAGTTTGGTATTCATCATTATTTTATAGATAGGCCAGTACCGGGAACTTACAGCAGTACTGGCCTATTTTATGCCTATTATTAATTGGCCCCATAAAAAACTGGTAGAATTACAGATTTCTGAAATACGGCTTTATTTTGAAAATTTTGCTTTTAGCCCTTCAAAATCGGCTGTCAGTTTTGCGCGTTTTTCTTCGATTTTCTTTTTGTAATCTTCTTTTTTCTGCTCACGAAGTTGTTCCTTTGCCTGCCTTTCCATCTCTTTTTGCATTTTGGCAGCTTCTTCAACTTCAGCTGCAACGACAGCTGCATCGAATCTCAATGTCACGGAATTGTATTTTCCTATTTCAGAGTCAAGACCGAATTCAACTATCTCATCTGCAAGAGTAATAAGTGCAGTTTCTCCATCCTGAATCTTGGATGCTACCATTTCCAGCATGGAAGCATTATCACATGCATCCTTTGCATCTATAACAGATCCTGTAAATGCGCCTGCTGTTCCACCAAGAAGAACACCTATGGGGCCGCCCAGAATTCCAATAAGGCTACCTATCAGACCGCCGGCTGCAGTATCATCGGTTGTCTTTATTCCTGAACTGAAACTGTCACATACGGTAAGGTTAGTTCCTTCTTTTTTTACTAAAACCATTTCCATGATGGCATAGTCATTTGTGACAGCTTTCTTGCCTAAAGTAGTAATTGCCTGAAAGCCTTCGCTTTCTACATCGAAAATTGTTGCCAGAATATTTTGCATAATTTCGTCCTCCTTAGAAAAGAAATTGGGTTAGATAGTGATTCTTGACATTTATGTGTGCCGTGATACAATGCATTTGTAATTGAGACGTATTGTATCTTTAGAAATGATTTTAATTATAATAGTGATAACGTCAATATATTTAACTGCATATGAGACAAAACGGAGGAAAGATATATCATGACAGAAAGAGAGCATCCGGCTAAAAGAGAAATAGCAGAAGCTTTTAAGGAACTTTTGGAAGAAAAAACATATACTGATATTACTGTTACAGATGTGGTTAAGAGAGCCAAAGTAGCAAGAGCATCTTTTTATCGGAACTTTTCATCCACTAGTGATGTTATGGAATACATAAAAAACAATATATATTCTGATCTCAACGAAAATGTAATTCCTGTTGTCATGTCAGATGATGTAAGAAAATGGAGAGCATTTTTGTTTAGATACATTTATTTTATGGAAGGTAATTATCGTAGATTTAAAGAGAAAAAATCTGTAAATGCCTCGCTTATTTTATATACCATTGCAGAAGTTGCAGGCAGTATTGGCAAGACAATGAAATTTTCAGATATTAACGAAAAATACAGTACAACAGCAAGAATAGGCGCTGTAAACAGTGTTATTTTGCATTGGTTTGATGATGGCGCTAAAGAAACTCCGGAAGAGATTGTAGACTATCTCATGAGCTTTATTCTGGATATAAAATAAAAATAGTATTACTGAAGATAAACCTCTCAGAAATCAAGACTTTTGTCATTTTTATACAAAAGCATTGTATTCTGAGAGGTTTTATTATATACGGTTTTTTAAGTGTAGTGCAAGCAATATGTAAATAATTAAATTTGCAAAAATGATACAAGTTTATATGTCAGTGTCCCAAATAATGTGCATAAGATTGACGCTTCAATATGAGATTATATAATCTATAAATGATACATTATGTATCATTTGATAAAAGCAATAAAATAAAGTCATTATGAGAAAGGGCAAAGGATTAAGATATGAATGAAATAAACAAACCTAAAAAACCGCTTATATTCTATTACGGCATTGTACTGATAGTTCTGATGCTGTTCAACCTTCTGATATTGCCCTCAATAACTGAAAGGGCAATTAAAGAAGTGGATTACGGTACTTTTATGACAATGACTGAGGAGGGAAATGTCGGAAGTGTGCAGATTCAATCCAATCAGATACTTTTTACGGATAAGGAACAAACTGCTATTTATAAGACGGGAGTAATGAATGATCCTGATCTTGTTGCCAGACTCCATAAGTCAGGTGCAACATTTACAAGTGAAATCCAACAGGAAAGTTCTCCGATTCTGAGCATTCTTTTCAGCTGGGTACTTCCAATTGCTATATTTTATCTGATAGGGAGTGTATTATCCAAGAAAATGATGGATAAAGCCGGAGGACCCAATTCCATGATGTTTGGGATGGGTAAATCAAACGCAAGAGTCTATGTAAAGTCTTCTGAGGGAATACATTTTTCTGATGTTGCAGGTGAAGATGAGGCAAAAGAAAACCTTGCTGAAATAGTTGATTACCTTCATGACCCGGATAAGTACAAAGAAATCGGAGCTCAGATGCCCAAAGGTATACTTCTTGTAGGCCCACCCGGAACAGGAAAAACCATGCTTGCCAAGGCAGTTGCAGGTGAAGCAAATGTTCCTTTCTTTTCAATGTCAGGTTCTGAATTTGTGGAGATGTTTGTGGGAATGGGTGCATCGAAGGTAAGAGATCTCTTTAAACAGGCAAAAGAAAAGGCACCTTGCATTGTATTTATAGATGAAATTGATGCTATCGGTAAAAAGCGTGATGGTAGTATGAGCACAAACGATGAAAGAGAACAGACTCTTAATCAGCTGCTCACCGAAATGGATGGGTTTGAAGGAAATAACGGCGTTATAATTCTGGCTGCTACCAACAGACCTTAGTCTCTTGATCCGGCACTTACTCGTCCCGGCAGATTTGACCGAAGAGTTCCGGTTGAACTCCCTGACTTAAAGGGTAGAGAAGAAATATTAAGGGTACATGCCAAGAAAATAAAGATCAGCGGAGACGTTGATTTTACGCAGATTGCAAGAATGGCTTCCGGTGCTTCCGGGGCAGAGCTTGCAAATATAGTAAATGAAGCAGCTCTGAAGGCAGTAAGAGAAAGAAGGGCATTTGCAACCCAGACTGATCTGGAAGAGAGCATAGAAGTAGTTATAGCCGGGTACCAGAAAAAGAATGCAATTTTAACAGAAAAGGAAAAAAGAACTGTGGCATATCATGAGATAGGTCATGCTCTTGTTGCGGCCAAGCAGTCAGGGACTGCTCCCGTTCAAAAGATCACTATTATACCGCGAACATCCGGTGCACTTGGATATACAATGCAGGTTGAACAAGACAATCACTATCTCATGACCAAGACTGAAATTGAAAATCAGATTGCAACATTAACAGGTGGACGAGCTGCAGAAGAAATAGTATTCAGTGAGGTTTCAACAGGAGCATCCAATGATATAGAAAAGGCGACAAAGCTCGCAAGAAGCATGGTTGCACGCTATGGAATGAGTAAAGACTTTGACATGGTTGCAATGGAGAATGTTCAGAATAAATATCTTGGAGGAGATGCTTCTCTTGACTGTTCCGAGGAGACCCAGACAAGGATTGATGCTGAAGTAGTAGAGATTGTTAAGAAACAACACGAAAAAGCAGCATCCATACTTATGGAAAACAGAGAAAAACTCGATGAACTTGCAATGTATTTGTATGATAAAGAAACTATAACAGGAGAGGAGTTTATGACAATTTTAAATTCATAAATCATGAATGATTATATGGTAGAGCTGGTCCCGGTGATAATTATTATGGGACTGTTTATGGGAGTGGTATTAGGAACAATTGTAAAATCCATGAGAGCTATAAATGTCAAAACAAAGAGAAGAGCATTTTTGGTTTTTTTGATGCTGCCCATTATAACGCTATTACTGATTGGTGTAATATTTGCGATTCTGTATTTGAAATTTTATCAATGAAGCCATACATTTTTTTCCAGGCATTTAATCAAGAAAAGGGTAGGCAAATTATGAGTGAGTTTGTAATAACAATTCATGTTAACGATGAAAAGGAATTGTATTCAGAGTTTGATCCATCCGGAATGTCATTTAGTAATGAATTTGCAGAATATTTAAAGGATTATATTGAAGACCGCAAAATTGGTGAAAAGGTCTGCTATGAAGTTTTTTCATACAATCAAATTGATATGGAGAGACTTCGAAAGGCTTATTTACTGCATCTTGATAAGCTTCACAGACGTAACCAGAGAGATATAAAAAGGAATAGGCTAA
>JAILBM010000408.1 GCA_024680925.1 Butyrivibrio sp. | reverse complement strand
TATCAGCTTTTTCAGACCTGAAGACAATGTATGTTTTTCTTTTATTCCTGTATATTCTTTAACCCCTGAAAATTTCATTGCTTATAATAATTTCCGTTTTTCTTTATCTTAACCATATTTAAAAAACAATGATAATCAGATATTGCTATTTTTTAATTTCAATAAAAACTAAAAACCTGCTATTTTACTTTATCCTTTGACTGCTCCCGCAATAAAACTTGCCTGAATTTTTCTGCTAAGGGCAATGTAAACAATTAAAGTAGGAAAAGTGGCTATTACAAGAGCTGCACCTATTGGTCCCCATTCTGTCGTATGCTGACCCGATAATGCTTTTATACCTACGGGAAGTGTTCTATGATTTGAATCGGAAATAAATACATTGGCAAACATAAATTCATTCCAACACTGAAGATATGAGTAAACTCCTACAGTGGATATGGCAGGCTTCATAAGTGGCAGGATTATTCTAAAGAAAGTTCTAAACAATCCGCAGCCGTCAATTCTTGCAGCCTCATCAAGATCGTATGGAATTTCCGACATAAAACCGGAGCAGATAAGTATGGCCATGGAAAGTGCAAAGGCAGCATAGGGAATTATCAGTGTAGAATATTTATTGAGCCAGTGAAGCTTTGATAAAACCACATATACGGGAACTATGGATGCCTGAATTGGAATAGTAAGTCCAAGCATAAAAAAGGCATTTGTAAGCTTACTCATTTTCCATTTTATTCTTGTGATAGCATAGCAGGCCATCATGGCAGCCATTATGGAAATAGCTATTGCAAGTGTTGTAACCAAAAGGCTGTTAAAAAAATACAGTCCCATATTTCCTGTATTCAACGCTGTAGCATAGTTTGAAAAAAGCCACTGTTTGGGCAGACCTATGATGTTTTTTCCAAAGATTTCATCGTTGGATTTCAAGGAAAAAGTAAACATAAAATATATGGGAAAAAGATTTACAAGTGCCCAAAACAGTAAAAAAATCGTTGTAATCCACTTAAATACAGGATTAGTTTTCTTTAATGTATAATCTTCCATATCAACCTTCCTTATCCTTAAAAGCTGCTGTTATAAGTAGTGCAAAGGCAAAGCAAAGAATTATAAGCATGACTGAAATTGTACTGCCCATGCCATATCTGTTTCTGAGAAACAGCATATTTTCCAAAAGTGTGCTGGGCACCTCTGTAGACTGGAAGGGTCCACCTTCTGTAAGAATACGTACCAGGTCATAGGTCTTTAATGAACCTGTTACGGCAAAGATAACACTGACCTTTATAATTGGTTTGATAATCGGAATTACTATATATTTATCTATCTGCCAATTGGTGGCTCCATCAAGCATGGCAGCTTCTCTAAGATCCGTAGATACTCCCATGACTCCCGCATACATCAAAAGCATGTGATAACCTATGTATTGCCAGACTGTAGGAACTATTACACTTCCTAAGGCTGTCTTCACATCACCTACCCAGACATGCTTTAAATTTCCGAGATTTACAGCATCAAGAAATCTGTTTAGGATACCATAATCCGGATTGTATATTTTTAGCCATAACTGACCAATAACCACTGTTGAAATAAGTACCGGCATAAAAAATATAGATAAAAAGGCTCTGTTGCCTCTTATTGTCCTTCCAAGAAGAAGTGCCAGTAAAAGTGCAAATGGAAGCTGTACAAATACCGAGAAAAAAGCCAGTATAAAAGAATTATTTAAAGCTGTAATGAATTTAATAGATCCATTGGTAAAGAGTTCTATGTAATTATTAAATCCTATAAAGGTTCCTTCAGTAAAACCATTCCAGTCAAAAAGACTTCTATAAAAAGATACCGCTATAGGTGCGATCAGAATACTTACGAATAAAAGAAGAGCCGGAAGAAGGAATATAAAAATAATAATTCCCTTTTGCAGTTCCTTTTTTCTTTTTTGAGTATCTCTATTTTGATTATTTTCCATACCGTAAACCTTCCAAAAAAATAGGTCCTTCCTGCATTTGAGGGGAAAAACTTGCAGAAAGGACCACCAATAAGTTTATATTACTGAATATCTTTAGATAATCCCTCTATAAACTCATCTCCATCAAGTAAGCAACCATATACCTGATCTACGTAAGATAAATATGTATTTGCAGAATCAGCATTCATAGCTGTATCTCCAAAAAGAACCATTGTATCTGCATTTGCAACTATACTTGCAACAGTCTGAGTCAGTTCATTTACAGAACTTGTATCGCCGTAAGGTGTCCATGCAGGAAGTCCGCATCCATCAAGATAACCATAGTGACAAATAAGTTTTCCAAGTTCAAAAGCATACTCAGCAGCTATGTCAGCATTTGGTGAAGAAGCTGAAACAGCAAGAGTATCAGAAGGACCACCGATAAGCTGTCCAAGCTTAGCTTTGTCTTCATTGATAACAGGGAATTCACCAACCTTTACCTTAGGGAAGAACTCCTCATTAGCTGCAAAGTCAGCACAGTTCCATGTACCATTCATATAGAATGCATATTTACCTGCTATGAAATTATTCTTAACTTCGTCATTGGTAAGTCCAATACCCGAAGGATCAAAATATCCGTTATTTACCAGTGACTGGAAGGTATTAACAGCATCAGCTACGTCCTGATTGTTCCAGGATTCTCTGCCAAGGAAAATATTATTGAGAGTATCAGCACCTGCACTCTTTTCAATAACTGATTCCAGATATTCTGTTACACACCAGGTTTCTTTTCCTGCACATCCAAATGGAATTATTCCTTTAGTCTTTAATGCATCACAGCACTTTATAAACTCATCATAGGTTCCGGGAATTTCATCATATCCAACTTCATTAAGAAGCTCCATATTGGCAAAAAGTCCAACTATATTCATAGTGAGCGGCACTCCATAGTGCTTGCCGTCATAGCTTGAATTTCCAAGCATAACCTCCGGGAGCTCACTCTTGTAATTTTCATAAGTATCATCCAGACAATAAACCTTATCGGCATCTACAAAATCTCCAAGGAATGCACAAGACCAAGTAAAGAAGATATCAGGCATTTCATTGGCTGAAACCGCTGCCTTGATCTTGGTCTTATAAGACTGATTTTCAAATGCCTCCCATGTAAAATTGATATTTGGATACTTTTCCTTCATATCTGCGATTGCAGCTTCATAGGAATGGCGGTTTGAATCACTTTCTGTAGCAATACACCACATTGTAAGATCAATCTGCTCGTCACTTGATGCAGCCTCTTTGTCCTTACTTTCCCCCTTTACGTCTCCTGCATCTGCTACTTCGGCAACTGCCTCAGTACTTACCTCTGTTTCAGTAGCGGTTGTTTCTGATGTTTGAGAACTGCTTCCACAACCCACCATTGACAGTACCATTACTCCTGCCATTAAAGTAGAAACTAAACGTTTCATTTTCATAACCTCACCTCTCTTTTAAGAAAAACGTTGAACTTTTAAAGCGCATGCAACTTTAATTTCCATGAACAACTTGAACTTATGTAATAACTATAAAAAAAATATAAACTCTTTTGAATGTAAATCTTTTACTTCATTAAGCACATTTTTTACCTGTTAATTAGTATTATTTTGTGTAATATGCAAACAGTATTATTCTTTTCTATGCTTTTGTCTGAAAATCAGCACAAAAAAATACCTGCTTTACCGTTTTTTTAGGTAAAGTAGGTACAAATCACTTTTATATAAAATATATACACTTATTTAATTGCTTTTATCATAAACATTTTATCCGGAATATAAAACTCATCCTGCTCTATATAAATCCTGCTGCCAAATCCGGGATCTGTTTCTATGGATGTAAATCCCAGTTTCCTTAAGACCTCCTTGTCCCAGTCAGGTCTTGATAGATTACTGATGGTAAGCATATGGTAAATCTCATGACACTCATCCTTAAGTTCATCCGATATAAGGCGATGGGCCAGGTTTTCCGGCTGTTTAAGATTGTGAGCACCCTTGGCATATTCTGCATCAAAGTTTAATAAAACTCCGCCCTTTTTAAGAACTCTTTTCCATTCTCCATAAGCTTCAATCGGATGGGGCAAGGTCCAGGTAAGATTCCTGGTAATTATCATGTCAAAGCTCTCATCTGCGAAAGATAGGTTTTCAGCATCCATTTGCAAGGCCCTTGCTTTTTCATTTAAACCGTAATGTTTTATCATTTCACAGGCCTTTGAAACCATATTTTCCGTAAGATCAATTCCTGTAATATCTGCTCCAAGCTTTCCCAAAATAATTTCAAAAAAGCCTGCGCCGCAGCCGATATCCAGTATTTTTAAAGTCTCAGGCTGTATATTTTTTGTATCATTATTTTCTGTTTTATTATTTAAGTCCTTTATATTGCCAGAAGGTGCATTATTCATTATTTCTTTTTGCCACCTTGATGCTTTAATGCTCTCTATTTCATGGCAGCGCATCTCATAAAATCCTTCTGCTCTGTTATTCCAGTATTTTTTTACTCTGTCCTTTATTTCCAAGGACTCTTCCTCAAAAGGGATATCTTTTAGCTGTCCCATTAAATCTCCTAACGTATATGTTTTATTTAACAGCTTTTATCATAAAAAGCGGTGTTGATGAATAATTGATCTTTTCTTTTTCCGAATACAGAAGCTCTCCTGCATTTTCTGTAATTTCTATTTCCGATGCTCCAAGACTTGTAAGAATCTCTTTATCCCACTGCGGTCTCATGCGCCTGCTCATGGGCATTAATAGGGCAATATCTTCCATCACGTCGAAGTTATCTCCGATGTTATAATCGTCAAGCCCCTTGTCTGCAACAGCTTTTCTATCCTCCTCATAGGCTTTTTTCTTATCTTCATCATACAAATAGCGATACCAGTTGGCATCAAAGATCAGTATCATGCCCCTGCCTGTAAGGAGCCTTAGCCAGCTTTCATAGGCTTTTTCCGGATGGGGAAGATTCCAGGTAAGGTTCCTGCAAAAAACAACTTCAAAGCTTTCCTCAGTAAAGAAAGGCTCTTCGGCATCGGTTTTTACAAAATTTATTTTATCTGAAAGCTCTCCTGCATTTATCTGTGCTTCCTTTAGCATATTTTCTGTAGCATCTGCGGCAGTGACCTTATATCCAAGCTCTGCAAGAATTATTGATATAAATCCGGGACCAGCTCCCATATCAAGTATTCTGATTTCATTTCTGTTTTTATCCGGAAATTGTTCACTTATCTTTTTATCAAGAAAGTCTGACCAGTTCTTTCTTTG
>JAILBM010000397.1 GCA_024680925.1 Butyrivibrio sp. | reverse complement strand
AAGTTACCCCGTCCCCGGCATCAAGAACAAAGGTTATATCCGTATATGGATCATAGCTATAAGTAATGGTATAGCCTGATACCGACATTTCATATTTATCTACACTTGAGCCTGTTACAGAATAAGTCAGAGCTGTTCCGTCTTCATCATATACAGGAACTTCAAAGCTGTAATCCCAAGAAGAGGTTCCGTCTGAGAATATCTCTTCACTTTCAGTGTCCCCACCTGAGGAAGTAAGGGTAACTGTTACGGAATCCGGTCTGTAACCTTTTATATCACTGCTGTCGTCAAAAACAACTTCGCCGGAAATAGTGGTGGTTGAAGTCAGATCTTTTTTCTCCGGCTTGTCAGGAAGTGATGAATCGGACAGATCACTGTACAGGGTATCATAATCCGCAAACCATACATCATTTTGAATATCTATGTATTCAGTCTTGGAATACATAAGATCGGAGTAGGTGTCAGAGGAAGTGTCATACTCCCTGTAAACATCCACAGTTGCTCCTACAAAACGCACAAAGCTTGCCGTCTCATTAACTGAAAGAGTATCTGTTTCAAGAGCAGATTGCGGAATAAAAAAGTGCAGATCCACATATAGTCTGTGGTAATAATCTACTCCCAGTTTTTCGGAAAGTCCTCTGGAAACAGATACGTCTGTACTTAGTACATCATCATTCATATATAAATCCGCATACAGTCCCTCATAGGTAGTATCTGTTCCACTGTATTTGGAATAATATCTAAGGGTAAGATAACCCGGAGCTCTGGAAATTGCCCCTGTATTACCGTCATAATCAACACTTATTACATCAGTATTTTTGTATAAGGTTCCGGCAAATCCGCTGGTACTTATGGTCTGAGCAAAGCTTACATCAGTATCACTGGCATCATCATCTGTTATGCTGTAGGTACTGGCACGAAGAAATTCCAAAGTATCTCCATAATAATCAGCAGTTCCGTCTTCGTCTGCATCGATTGTAGTACCTGTTACAGTTTTACCTACACTACTCTGATCAGAACCTGTTCTAAGCTTTACATATCCGTCCAGGGCTTCTATGGTGCCATCGCTATTCTGAGCTCTTTGAGGTCTCATGGTATGAATGTCATCCTTTATGGCTGAAAGTACAGTATCTGCCACTGTATAGGCTGTCATGATTTCTCTTTCGTGATAATAGGACAAAAGGGCTGAGGAAATAGCTGTAAAGGTTGCAGCCAAAAAAATCCCTATAAGGGCAAAGCTTACAATCATTTCAACCAGTGTCGCACCTATTTGATTTTCCTTAATATCACGAATTTTTATAGGCATTATTGTTTCCTTACAATTAAAAAAAGTCTATGCTGACGGAAATTTTTTACTCTTCCTCTTCCACTGCAAAAACAGGAATATTCATAGTATTTCCTTCTTTATCTGTTCCTGTAATCGCATTCGTGTTAAGGGTCAGACTATACCCACTTCCAAAGGTATAGGTAACTGTTCCCGTTGAAGATGACGGGTATGAGCTTCCCACAAGGCTCTCCTCAGAGGTTCTTTGATAAACAGCATGATTTCTGTCTATGTCTGCTGCCTTGAGTATCATATTGCTTGATAGCTTCATACAGGTATAAAGCATGGAAAGACACATCATAAGCACCAGAAATGCCACAAGGATTTCTGTCATAGCCATGCCTTCTTTATTATTCAGGATCTTTTTAACTCTTATAAACAGTCTTTTCATAAAAAAGTATCCTCGTCCCTACATTCTCTCAAGAAACTGAAATACATATTTACTCTCATCATTTCTGGTTCTGGTTATTTCAATACTGTAAGTTGTTCCGTCTATGGTTACATAATTTTCCAGAATACCAAGCTTACCTGCCGCAGTTGAATATGGGATTTTCCTTACCTTTTCAGGAATTTCAGTACTTGTTGCAATGAGCTTATAATTGCTGTAGGTATAACTGATATTACTATAGGTATTACCACTACTGTCCGTTACGGTTCCAATGTATGTATAGGAAGAATTTTCACAGGTGACCAGATACTTACTGGTAACCGAGGTCTCTTTTTCTCCTGCTTCATCACTCATCTTAAATGTTATATAGCAGTAGCAGTTATAGTCATCGCCCCAGGCTCCGGAGCCATTATCAATCTTTTCAAGTGTTATAGTGGCATCACCAAAAGAAGCTGCATCTGATCCGCTTTTGGACTGCTGATTGAAGGTAAGTCTGTAGGGAGCAGGAAAATTGGTAGTATTGGCCATAAAATAGAAAATGTAATCCTGAATGGTTGATACACTCCTTGGCATAGCCTGTGCCTCTTTTTCCAGTTCTGCCTGAATTGCCATGCTTCCGGAAAGGGCCTGATGATAATAAATATCATCCTTTGCTTCATCGTTTACTGTGGCAAACATCTGATAAACAGCAAGAAGAAGAGACAGACACACCGCAAGAACAATAGCCATGACGCATAGAACAACTATCATAGCTGCACCCTTTTCATCAAACAGATATTCTTTTAATAAAGTTTTTCTGCTGTTTTTCTTCAACTGTGTCTGTCTCTCCAATTTTATTTTTTTATACTGATTCCTGTTTCTATTTGTAATTACAAAATCTTTACTTACTGTGAACTCCAGGTTCCTGTATCCGAGGACTCAAACTTCTTGTCTTCTTCTTCTGAAGTATCCATAACTGCCATAACATTCACAACACCCGTACAGTAACCACTGTAGGTTATATTTCCAGCATCCAGATACTCATTATCCAGATCATAAACATTTATTGTATAGTTACCCGATGCAATATTCGGCATAGTTATGACAATAGATTTAAAGTTATCTGCTATGTCAATGCTCATGGCAAATTCATAGAAAGCAAAATTACATGCCACCGTACTTGTATTTAGATGTCCATATCCATAGCTGGTATAATCACCCGGATCTGTGTAGGTAGTATCCTCTCCGTTATAACTGTCTACTATTTCTATGGAAGAATCATCAGTAAATATCTTTATAACCAGATCGTGAATCTGTTCTGTTATAACCTTAACTCCACTTGTTTCATCTACTACATTTTTAATAACATCATCAATTGCAATTTCGTAGTATTCAGGTATACCATCTCCTGTTCTCTCAATTACAAATTTCTGGAACTTGAGATTTTCAGCATCTATATAACCTGAAGCTGAACCAAAAGTAGCATCATATGTAATACCTGATGCCGATACTCCGGTAACTTCGTCATAGCTTACGGTAGGAGTATTAAGCTTAACCTTTGGCAAGGTAAGATATGAATCATTCCAGTTATAAATGGAAGTACCGTTTTCAGCTCCTCCATTTCTTATAAACGGTATAAGATAATACTGTGCATAGTCTGTAGTCCAGTCTGTTGTAAAGTTTCCGTTTGCTTTTATTGTTATATCCGTATCTGATGAGTTAATAGTCTGGTCAAATCCAAAGGTAAGAGCTTCATAGGTTCCGTTTTCTATAAGCGCAAGAACAGCATTTACTCTTTCCATTATCTCTTTATTTGTATTGTCATCAGCTACGGTACTTGAACCCAGATCATTAATTATAGTCTGAGCAACTGTACTGTCTTCACATAAAATACCGCTTACTATATAAGTGGATCCATTGTTGGCTCCCGGTGTCACTATAATGTTAAGACCCAGCATATTTGTAAATTCGTCCTCGGATATTACCGTTTCAGTAAGTTCTGTAACAGTAGTATCATCGGTTTCTACCAGGGTATAGACAGCACTCGGCTGATCATACCTTGATGCAACCGTAAAGGTTATAACTGCACCCGGAAGAGAGTCTATATAGTTAGTTGTTGTATCTGCAACACCTACTATATACATAGTTACTTCCAATCCCGCATAATCATCCATGGAGATACTCTCCATTTCCGTTTCTGTGGTGGTACTTTCTATTTGCTCTTTCACTGTTTCAGCAGATTCATTTACATATGAAATCATGAGCTTATATCCTGCGCAGGCTTCTATCTCATCCTCATCCGTATAAGCACTCCAGTTAAAGGAGTAAAGCAGTTCATCTATATCTGCAGCTGTATAATTTACAGCAAGAGGCTGAGAAAGTCGCTTTTTAACTGTAGCAGTATCTTCGCTTGATCTGCCGATAGTTATGGTATTGGTATCGCTGTTACTTACAAGGGTCGTAACCTTTATGTAGATTTCATCGTAAGCATATTCATCAGCATTAAGATAAAAATCTTTATCTGAATCACCGTTTCTACC
>JAILBM010000371.1 GCA_024680925.1 Butyrivibrio sp. | reverse complement strand
CTGACAACCATAATGTATGCTTATGCCGGAGCGACCATGACTTTGGTTGGACAGGCATATAGTTCTGATACTGAAAGACAGTCATGTACTAGGTACCCTAAATATTCCGCAATGATAGCTGTTCTGATATATGCAATGATCATAGTGGTGACAATTATTTTCCCCAGTCAGGTCTGTGGCATAATTACTGACCAGTTCGAGATTTTGGAAAAAGCTATACCAGTGGTCGTTTTTGCACTTTCAGTGCAGATATTAAACATACCATGCCAGGTTTATAAATACGCACTCCAAGCAATAGAGCTAGAGAAATGGGTTCTGATCATATCGGTTCTGATGTCAGCCCTGTGCTGCGTGATAATCTTTTTAAACATGTTTATATTCAAGCTTGAGCTGACAGGTGTCTTTCTGGGATTCGGAATATTTTATGCTGCACTTGATGTTTTCTTCTTCATCAAGTATTCGCATTCATTAAAAAAGATGGTGGTCACTTAATAACAGTGTCCACCAGTTCTGTAATTTTGTCCGCTTATTCATTTACCTCAATGGCATTAAGCCTTTTTTTATATAGCGTATAAGTCTGATAAAGAATCAAAACATCAATTGCAATAGATAACACTATTCTTGAAGAAATGTTCAGTGCCAAAAACTCCCCAGTTCCAAGTATAACCGGATATAAAGTTATAATAGCTTGAAAAATCCCCCATATTGAGGTAAGCACAATCAAACCTACCCATATCTTTCTGCTATATCTCATAAATGGTCAAAAGAAATATGTATTTAACAGTAAAGGGAATCTTCCGATAAGTACAAATCGCGTTAATGAACATATCAAAAACTATTGTATTGAAATAGGTATAGAACCAATGTCTACTCATGCACAAAGACGTGGAGCCATTCAAGAAGCATATTCTAAACAGATGGTTGAAGATCAGATAAGAGTAACAGCAGGACACGCTAATAGTACTATGACCAGATACTATAACAGACAGAACAATAATACTCTTTCAAAGCAAAGTCTCGAAGAATTACTTGGTTAAACTTTGTCAGGTCAAACATTTGGTCAAACAAATTTTTACCTGCATAAAAAAAGAACCGTATATAATGCGGTTCAAATCAATCGAGGTGACGTGATTCGAACACGCGACCTCTGCGTCCCGAACGCAGCGCTCTACCAAACTAAGCCACACCTCGAAAAATGTATTGCAAAGAAAATAATACAATAATTATTTTGGTTTTTCAAGTAGGCCATTTAATATACTCGATACCCGGACTATATTGTGATATACTGTCTAGGTTGTTAAGGAGAGAGAAAAATGGCTATTAGTACAAATGAAAGAAAAGAAAACAAAATGGGAGTAATGCCTGTAAAGCAGCTTATTATAACGATGTCACTTCCAATGATGATATCTATGCTGGTACAGGCACTTTACAATGTAGTTGACAGTATATTCGTTGCTAAGATAAGTGAAGATGCACTTACGGCGGTAACACTGGCATTTCCGATGCAGAACCTGATGATAGCTCTTGCATCCGGTACAGGAGTAGGTATTAACTCACTTTTATCAAGATCCCTTGGTGAAAAGAAGTTTGACAGATCCGATGCGGCAGCCAACACAGGTTTACTTTTGACATTTATAAATTTTCTGGCATTCCTGATTTTAGGAATATTCGGAGCAAAAGCATTCATTGCTTCCCAGACAGGTGAAGCAGCTATTATTGAAGATGGTGCAGCATATCTTGGAATAGTATGTACACTATCCCTTGGACTGTTTTTCCAGGTTACCTTTGAAAGACTTCTGCAGTCCACAGGAAGAACTATATACAGTATGATCTCGCAGCTTACAGGAGCTGTCATAAATATAATCTTTGATCCAATCCTTATATTTGGTCTTTTAGGTTTTCCAAAGCTTGGAGTTGCAGGTGCTGCTTATGCAACAGTCCTTGGACAGAGCATAGCGGCAGTTGTGGGTCTTGTTCTGAATGTAAAATATAATCATGATATAAATATTCGTTTAAGTGAAGTAGTAAAGCCAAAAGGTGATGTCATCAAGGAAATATACTGGGTTGGTGTTCCATCAATTTTAATGATGTCCATCGGCTCTGTAATGACTTATCTTATGAACAATATACTGATAGCATTTTCTACTACTGCTGCTGCAGTATTTGGTGTATATTTTAAGCTACAGAGCTTTTTCTTCATGCCTATATTCGGTATGAATAACGGACTTATTCCTGTTCTTGCCTATAATTACGGAGCCAGGAATAAAAAGAGAATTGACGAAGCCTTAAGATTTGCGCTTATTCTTGCTGTTGTTATTATGCTTACGGGAACAATAGTATTTGAACTTATACCGGGACTTTTATTACAGATGTTCAGTGCCTCTCAAGATATGATGGCAATAGGAATACCTGCTCTTAGAATTATTGCTATACACTTTCCGCTGGCAGCAATAGCAATAGTCATGGGCTCAATATTCCAGGCTTTTGCGAAAAGTATATATTCACTTATAGTTTCAGTGGGTCGTCAGCTTGTGGTTTTGATACCTGTAGCATATCTTTTGTCCCTTACGGGAAATCTTAATGCAGTATGGTTTGCATTCCCTATTGCAGAAGTAGTTTCCCTTATATTGTCCATTATATTCTTCAAAAAGGTATATAAGACAACAATCGGAAAAATGTAATTTTCTATAAATAAAAAAAGAAAACGGTAATCTGTTATTGTTTCTATAGCAGATTACCGTTTCTTTATGAAGATTTTTAATATTTATATCTCATCCACAACCTGGAATATCAGGAATTTAAGGTAGTAGGAGGTATCATTGGCCCAGAGGATAGGATGGTCGGCAGCCTGTTGACGAAATTCTACCTGACGGAGCCTTTTATGAGCATCTCTTGCAGCTTCTCCTATTGTTTTAATAAATAGCTGTTCATCCATAAAGTGTGAGCAGGAGCAGGTAGCAAGGAAACCGCCGTTTTTAACAAGTCTCATACCTCTAATATTAATTTCGCGATAACCAGTCACAGCCTTTTTAATTGATGCTCTTGATTTAGTAAATGCAGGTGGATCAAGGATTACTACATCAAAGAGTTCCTTTTTGGCTTCGAGATCAGGTAATAGATCAAATACATCTGCACATTCAAAAGAGACAACGTTTTCCAGGTGATTTAATCTGGCATTCTCCCTGGCCTGTTCTATTCCAAGGTCTGAAGCATCTACCGCAAGAACTGATTTTGCACCAGCGGCTGCAGCATTAAGTGCAAATGAACCGGTATGTGTAAAGCAGTCCAGAACTTTTTTATCTTTACAGAATTTTCTGATGGCCATGCGGTTATTTTTCTGATCAAGGAAAAATCCGGTTTTTTGGCCATTCTCTACATCTACAAAATAGTGAACACCATTTTCTACAATTTCTACCTTAGTATCAAATGGCTCTCCAATAAAGCCTTTTATACGCTGCATGCCTTCAAGTTCACGAACTTTGGCATCACTTCTTTCGTAAACACCGCGAATCTTTATGCCATCTGCTGCAAGAACTTCTTTTAAGGAATCTATAATAAGATCCTTCATTTTATCAGTTCCAAGAGCCAGTGATTCAATTACAAGAACGTCTTCAAATTTATCAACAGTTATACCGGGAAGAAAATCCGCCTCACCGAAAATTACACGGCAGGAGGAAGTATCAATAACTTCTTTCCTGTAGTTCCAGGCATTTTCAACTCTTGTCTTTATAAGTTCCGGGGTTACTTTGTTATCCTTTTTCCTGGACATAAGTCTTACCCGGATTGTGGAGTGGGAGTTTATAAATCCGTAGCCCATGAAATAGTCATCAAAATCATGAACTTCAACAATATCACCGTCATTAAAGGTTCCCACAACCTTTGAAATCTCATTGTCAAAAACCCAAAGTCCTCCGGCTTTAATTGTGCGGCCTTCACCTTTTTTTAATATAACCTTGGCATCAGAAATAGAAATAGTGTTATTACTCATATTTAATAAAAGCGCAGAATCAATACGCTACCTTTCTTTTAGAGTTATGATTTTACAACTAATAATTTATAGTGTAAATGAAAAGTTGAATTATTTGTTTTCAGATAATACAATTGTGCTTAATAATATTTTACAGATTACTGTTTTAGTAGTCTATGTTGCAGTTAAAAAGTTTAATGTGGATAAGTAATTGTAAATTACAGATTCATGTGCATAGAAATCAGGAGATTATTATGATACAGGATATAGCACCATCAATTTACCATAATGAATACACACCAAAGGATCCCCATGAGGATGATTATGTTTTCATATTTAATGGGAGAACAATTTTATGTAAGGTTGAAAATGACAGAATAGTTTGTCCCAAGGTAAAAGAGATTGGAGCTGAAAATCTTCAGTTTCTATTTGTTATAAATGAAAACAGTGATTATCTGTACTTTGGGGATGAAGTATCGCAGATAGAAGGATACAGTTATGAAAACGTATCTATTTTAAGACGTATACAGCCAAAGCTTTTATGCTTTGCAGGAATGACGGCTTTTCATCTCTATACCTGGTACAGTAATAATAAATTCTGCGGCAGATGCGGTACGCAGACCATTGTATATGATAAAGAGCGCGCCATGAAGTGCCCAGCCTGTGGAAACATCATATATCCCCGTATTTCACCTGCAGTAATTGTGGCTATAACAAATGGAGATAAAATAGTAATGACCAGATATGCCGGACGTGAATATAAAGGCAGATCATTGGTTGCCGGATTTTGTGAAATTGGCGAAACTGTAGAAGACACAGTAAGAAGAGAAGTAATGGAAGAAGTAGGTCTTAAAGTTAAGAATATTCGCTACTATAAGAGCCAGCCCTGGGGATTTGACGGAGGGCTTCTTATGGGTTTTTATTGTGATCTTGACGGAAGCGATATGATAAAGCTTGAAGAAGACGAACTTGCCATAGCTGAATGGGTAGACAGAAAAGACATTACCGATGAGCATAAGCATTTAAGTCTTACAGAGGAGATGATCATGCGTTTTAGAGCAGGTGAAGAAAAAAATTAAAAAAATTTCAAAAAAGCTGTTGACTTTGTTTTCTATTTAAGGTAATATACTTCTTGTCGCTGCGGTACACGCAAGCGAAACAAAAGAATATTTCTTTTAAATGCGATAGTAGCTTAGTTGGTAAAGCGCCACCTTGCCAAGGTGGAGACCGCGGGTTCGAGCCCCGTCTATCGCTCTTTTATTTTCAAGGGTTTGCGAAAATGCAGACCCTTGTTTTTTTGAAAAATGTGCAACAAATGTGCAACAAAATTAAAAAAGTTAGGAAACTAAATTTTAAAAAACAAAATTGACTAATTCGGTCAATGTGATATTATATAAATAGGCAAGATGTAATTCTCCTTACGCTCTATAATGCAGCACAGTAAAAAAAAGACCTGTCATTTTTACATGGCAGGTTCTTTTTTTATATGGATTCCAATAATATTTGTTTGAGCTTATCATTTTTCATGCTTTTAGTGAGATTTTCAAGAGCAATCTTTTCCACAATGCTTTCTCCGGTTCTGTTAAAACTGTTTAGCGATACGTTATGATAAGCTTTTTCGTATTTTGGTGTGTAGTATGGCTTTAATTTGTGCTTATGACGTTTTAAAAATTTCAATCCGCGCAAGTAACCGGAATATGAATTTTTTATATTTAAGGCATTGTTTATGTCTTTAAAAGTCATATTATCAATAAATTTTTTGCGTATAATTTCACTTTCGTCTATGCTATCGACTAAATCCCATAAAGTTTTAGATAAATTGTTAAATTCTTCAATATCGTCAATTTTGGCGGCAAAATCGTCCCCGTTGGTAAGTATGTCCGTAAGGGTTCCCGTGTCATCATCGGAAAAAGGTTTATCTAAACTTTCAACTCTATCAACATTCAAGGCAATTTTTATATTTTCAAGGTTGCTCTTTGAGATTTTTAAAATTTTTATTGCATCCGGATCCGGTGGAAGTGTCCCCTTGTCTTTTAAATATTCATTACATAGTTTTTTATATGCTATCGCAGTATCATTTAGCCATTCCGGAACTCTTATAACGTGTGTAGCATTTAAAATATACCTTTGTGCGCCCATTTGAACTGTTTTCCAAAGATATGTATTAAATTGTGTATCAGCATGAATATCAAAGCCCATACAAGCAGAATAGAAGTAAATAAAACACTCTTGTTTTAAATCTTCCTGGTCTGTAAGACCAAAAAATTTTCTAATAGCTTTAAAACACAATTTTTTCTTCATTTCCCACAATGTGGCTAAACTTTTCTTATCTCCGTTTTGAATCGATTTTAATAAATCTCTTTCCTCATCCATTATTCGCTCCCCATTAAAACAAATTATTTGTGCGTATGTAAACCAGCATTCCCCAAGGCTTTTAGCAAAGTATTATTTTCAAAATTATCTTTTCTTGCCTCAGGAGTTTCCGGATATACGTTGCAAACTGCAATCCAGCGCATTCCGTCAACGTGTGTTCGGTGTCCGTATGTTTCGCCGGAAGTTTCGCCGGCTATGAATTCAACTTCGCGGCCTGCATCGTTAAGAGCTTGTTGCATCTCCATGGATTTCATGAGCTGGTTCAATCCTTTTAGATTTAATTCAAATATTTTCCCCATATTGTTTTCACTTTCTTTTAGTCGGATAATGCTTTTTTAACAACCGTAATAATGGTATCTGATAATTTAACAATACTATCTACGGTATATTTAATTTGACAATATCCTCTACTTTCTTCGGATGTATCGGTATTAGAAACTACCCAAGGTAATAAGCTATTATTTTCAGTTATATCAACTGTATTTATAATTGTCGCGGTTTCATCAGAGAACCTTTTATAGTACAAGGTAGCTCTGCCAGCTCCATATAATTTCAAATAATCGTTTAGATCAAAAAAATATTCTCTAGCTTTGTTTTCTCCTTTGTTACCTAAAATAATCTCCTTAGGCAACAAAGAAATGTTTAAATAAACCTTTTTCATCCGCATTTCTCCCTTTGTAAAAAAATCCCGTGTGTAAATATTGGTGCTGGCGGCAGATTGGTCACCTAGCCCCCTTAGAGGGAACTCCCCCCTACCGCCAATTTAAAAATTTTATAAATTAAAAAGGCTACGGGAATATTAAATAATTATTCCAATAGCCTTGTATTTTAATTAAGCAAGAGCATGATAATAAATAGCATTCTTTTTATTATCAAGAACAAAAGCATCATAAACAATGCGTCCTGTCACAATAGCACCACTAGAAAGAGGGGTATCTTCGTGAATGCTATATTTTTCTAGCTTAATTGGAGCAACTGTTGCACAAGGATGAGCAACCATAAAACCAAAGTTTTCCGGTAATCTGCTTGCCGGTACCTTTACAACGGGCATTCCGTCAATTATAGCCACAACACCAAGGGCGCGCATTTCTGCATCAATATTGTTATAAGCAGTCTCGCCAATGGCTTGTTTTAATATTTTGTTTGTTGTAGGTGTAACTACAATAACTCGTCCGGTTTCAGGTACTTCATTATCATCCAAAGTCTGTGTTGCAGTTAAAATATTATCGTAAATGTTTGATTTAGTAAGAGATGCAGGAGTTGCAATAGTTCCGGCATTTTCTGCCATTTCTGCATAAACGTATGTGTCTATCTCCGGTATAACAACATTTCTTACTTCACGAGCCAACGCGGAAGCTGCTGCCAATTCGCGCCCCGTTTCATCTGTATCAAGTGCGTCAATGTTAAAAATGAAAGAGCGGTCTTTAGTAACCAGCATTTCTTCTGTTGTTGCATCTAGGTCAATCAACTCGCCATATCTTGAAAAACTATCAGTGCTTTCAACTGTAGTTCTACGTCTAGCATAATCATTTAATGCAACCGTTGACATTTTCCAAACTTTTACACTATGAGCGCCCGACCAATCAAAATCAGTATTGGTTAAAAGAGATGTTTTGCTTTCCGCTTTAAAAATCTCATCAGTATAGGGCGCGAATTTTGTTGTATATTCCATGATTCATCCTCTTGAATTAAAATTTCATAGGTGAATGTGGATTTCCTCTAAAAGCTTTTTCTAGTTCGTATTGTCTGGCATCGGGGACAATAGGTTCACCACCGTCATTTAGTACCGGATATAAGGCTGCTGCCGATTGCTTTTTATAAAGCTCATTAAGTGCATCAGCTTTACTTTTAAAGTTTTCCGCATTCGATGTGTCAAGAATATCAAGCAATTCCTTTGAATAGCCTTTCTCCATAACGTATTCTCTGCAATCTAAAACATTTGCACGGATGTTTAAGTTGCTTTCAAGTTCTTCAAAATCGTTATTTTGAGCGCTCATCTTTTTTCTTTCCCTGGATAATCGCTCTTTTACAATCTCATTAACTTCCGTCTGTGTGAAAAGCTTTTCTTTTTGTTCCTGCTCTAATTCTTCGTTTACGTTTTCATTTGTTTCTGAAACAACATTCATTATTTAGCTCTCCTTGTAATCAAGTTTCCATCATGTTTTATGATGTACTTTTATTTTCTCAAAAACCGCAAACCTCTACAAGTCGCGAAAATATGTCTATTTTGTTCTTTTGTGTGTAAAAAAATGCGCCAGCATTTTCTTTTTTATATTTTTCTTTTATTATTTTCATTGTTATCATTATTCTCATTATTGTCATTATTATCATTATTGTTTGTTTTTTTCTGTTTTATTTCTGTTTTCTTTCTGTGTTACTTTTGTTTTCTTTCTGTTTTCTTTCTGTGTTACTTTTTTTAAATCAAAAATTCAATAAAGCTCTCAATCACAAGGATTTTAGTGTCATTTCTGTGTTATTTTTTTTTGCAAAAAAATAATTGAATCATTTTTGTTAAAACGATTGATAAAAGTTGAACGGGAAAAGAATATGCGCCAGCATTTTCTTTTATTACTTTTCTTTTTTTTATTCTCATTGTTATCATTATTCTCATTATTGTCATTATTATCATTATTGTTTGTGGTCTATGACTGTCCCGTTACTGTCCCGAGAGTGTCCCGTTACTGTCCTGAGAGTGTCCCGTTACTGTCCCTTTATCGGACTTATTGCCTTGATATTTTCCATAATTTACAAGGCTTGTAAGTGTCCTGATACTGTCTGCCATTTTGCAATAAAAACGATTGATAAACGTTGAACAATACGTCCTGCGGAGCTGGACTATATATTTTTATACTGTTCTTATCTATACTTTCCTTATCTATACTTCCCTTATCTATACTTACCTTATCTAACCTATCCTGCGTCGACGGTTTCGGGACGTCCTCGTTACGTTCCTGTAACGTGTCCGTTACGACTTCGTTACTAGTGTCTGAAAGCCTTGTAAATTCTGAATCCCCATAACCCTCTGAAAGAATATGCGCCAGCATTTTCTTTTATTACTTTTCTTTTCTTTTTTATTTTCATTGTTTTCATTGTTCTCATTATTGTCATTATTATCATTATTGTTTGTGGTCGATGAGTGTTCCGTTACTGTTCCGCCAGTGTTCGCGTTGTGTATCGATGAGTGTTCCGTTAGTGTATCGATGAGTGTTCTTCTGTATCATGATTTTATTAGAATTTATAAGGGTTTATTGCGTTCTGCTTTGAACGGGAAAAGAATATGCGCTAGCATTTTCTTTTATTACTTTTCTTTTTTATTCTCATTGTTATCATTATTCTCATTATTGTCATTATTATCATTATTGTTTGTGGCGGGTGACTGTCTGCTTACTGTCTGCTTACTGTCTGTTGACTGTCTGCTTACTGTCTGCTATTTAAAAGTGTTATCTCGATATTTCTCACAATTCACAAGGTTTATAAGTGTCCTGGTACTGTCTGTAATTTTTGCAATAAAAAAGAGGTCACTCTAAGAGCAACCTCTTAAAATCAATTTGTATTTAATTTTTATCTGCTGCCTTTTTTGCCGCTTCATAACCTCTCTTAAAACCTAAAGAGAATAAATCCATACTACCGTTAATCAAGCTATTTTCATGTATTTTGGATAAATATGAGAGTTCATCAACTCCAAGGCAATTTTTACAGTGTTTTAGCTCAAAATTCACTGCTTTTTCAAATCTCTTTTCAAGTACATTCTGCTTTGTTTTCATTCTTTTTTACCTTCCTTTTTAGTTTTCAGTAATTTGTTGTTCTAGTTCATCAAAATCATAATTGTTTTGACGAAAATTATTAAAATTCTTTATTGTCCTTTTTGGTGTCCTGCTGCCTTTTTTTGTTCCGTTATCGGAATTTTTACGATAATCAATAGTATTAACATAAATTGGATATGA
>JAILBM010000334.1 GCA_024680925.1 Butyrivibrio sp. | reverse complement strand
GTCATCATATAGTTTGCAAGCCAAAGGGCCGGTGCCATTTCTCCGGCATCTGTACCTGCTGTACCGCTGCCATCAACTTCACTCATCCACAGATTCTCACCTGACTCCTGGGCAAGAGCTTTAAGCTGGGCTCTCTTACTTCCACTATAGGTATGAGTATCTATTCTTGTAACCACTTCCTTAGCTTCATCAGTAAGAGCATTATAAGCTTCAATGGCTGTATCAATACTTGTTTCATCAGAAGCAGATATAATAATATCTATTCCTTTTTCCTCAAGTGCTGTGTTTAAAGCTACCAGAATATTAGATTCTGATGTACCAATGTCAAAGTGACATCCTTCCTGCTTATTGCTATATGCTCCCCAATAGCTTGTATATGGCTCATTCATTGGAGATACGCTTTGGAATTCAAAAACACCTTCATTATTCCAGTGTTCAATAACATCAGCCATGTAATTAGCAAATGCAGTATAGGAATCTGCTCTAAGGTTATCCTCTCCGGCATCAAAATTACCTGAAGAGCATCCGCTGACTGTCATAAAGTAAGGTGGAGAATTGGAAAATGCCTCAGCAATAAAATCTTCTCCGCTTTGAGCAGCTGCAGCCTTTACCACGTTTATCTGATTGGCATCTGCATCCCAGTCATAATTCCAGGCATAACCACAATCAAAATCGGCTCTTACAAAGTTTTCTTCATACCACTCCTGTGTATGCTTATCAAGATCTATTTTTGTAACATCAATGCAGTAACCCGGAACTACTGAATCGGAACGGGTAATATGTGAAGCATGAAGGAAATCACTTGTTTCAGGAAGTACCCCTTCATCACCCTCTTTAATAACTGCCATCTTTACAAAATCAAGACACCAGTCATCACCTGCACCGCCTATGTCAATCTTGTTTTCACCTTCTGAAAGCTCTACATCCGTAAAGGTTACGAGAAAAAGCTTTGCATTACTTGCAGAAGCTATAACATTACTGTTAACCTCTGAAGATTCTACGGTATATACTGTATATCCATCATAGTTTTCTGAAGCAGAATAAAGATTCACATCTGCACTTGTACTCTCAGAGCTATCCTGAGTTTCTTCCTCAGAGTTTTCGCTGACACTTTCTGTGGCAGCATCTTCAGCTGATGCCGCACCTGAAGAAGCATCTGCATTATCTTCTTTTTCTTCAGGTTCTTCAATAGAAGAGTCTGCACTTGATGCACTGTCTGAAGAATCATCTTTAACTTCCTCTTGAGATGATGCCAAAAGGGCACTGTCATCCTGTGATGAAGCTTCATTTGCTGCATTTTCATTATCTGAGGAGCTTTCATTTGCAGAATCATCGCTTGTTGATGAACTTGAACTATTTGCCTCATCCTTCTCCGAAGCTGTAACCTTCATACTTACACCTCTGGAATTACTTCCTGTAAGGGTAAATATCATTTTTACGGTGTACTCACCTGTTTCATCTGCCTTTACTGTATAGTGAAGATTTCCACCATTACCCACAGCACCGTCAAGAGCATTGATCCAGCCTATGGTATTTAAACTACCTACTGTATAACCGGAGGTAATACCAAAATCTGCATCGGATACCGAATAAGCAGTTGAACTAAAACTATCTGTAGTTCCAATGCTCATTTTTGCCCCATCATAGGTTGGAAGTAATGTATCTCCGCTCAAGTCATAAATATCTGCCTTTTCGTTTACAGATACTTCCTCTGCAGTACCTACATTGTCTCCACCACCTATGTTGTAACGGCCAATATTCATTCTAAGACCGTCATCTCCATAGAAAGCCTCTGCTGCTGCCTGTGTAAGCTTTTCGCTGTAACCCACACGATTGGCCCACCAGCATAAAGAGGTTCCAAAACCTTCAAATTCCCCAAGTCCGTCACCATTGGTGTCATTAAAGGTTGAAGCCTTTCCCGGCAGTAGCTTTACAGTACTGTCTACATCCTCTGTAGCAGCCTTTGCCACCCCTGTACTATTAACCCCCATAGCAGGCATAGTATTAAAGGCTGTAGCTGTAGCAAGTGCTGTAACCAATAACCTTTTCCATACCTTTCTCATATAACCCTCCTTTTATATATTTTTTATAATTGGATAATATAAATTTTAGTAATTTTCGGCAAAATAAACAATTCACTAATTTTACTAAAATTTTACTAATAGTTTTGTTTACTATTTTTTCTTTTGAAAATTAACAAAAAAAAGTTGAGTCACCAAAGTAACTCAACTAAAAAAATAACTATATCCCGTATTATATTTTCTTAACACTCTCTCTTTCAGAAAGTGTTGTGGGGATGAAAACCTTAATTGGAACCTGGCTTTCACCAATAACATACCGGGTTAAATTTTCCACCGCAACCCTTGCCATCTCATCCATATATATATGAATACCTGTAAGCTGTGGCTGAAGAAGGGAAGCAAGAACCGTATCATTATAACTAAGTATGCTTATATCCTCCGGAACATGCAGACCCACAGCCTGAGCTGCTCTAAGTACTCCTGTGGCAGTTGCTTCATTATATGCAAAAAAGGCTGTGACCTTATCCTTGTTATCTTTTAAAAACTTTTCTGTTTCAATGGCAGCATCTTTGGAGGTTCCTGAGGTATCTATATAACTTGTAGTAAGCATTTGTCCGTATTCTTTGGAGATTTTCTGAAATATCCGTCTTCTCTCTTCAAGGGCCAGCATACCTTTGGAGTCCAGAGAATGACTCTTTCCCACAAAGGCAATATTCTTATGTCCTCTGGATATTAAATATGAAAGTCCCTGTCTTACTCCTGTTTCATAATTGGTCTGAACTGAACAATATTTTTCATCATCCGGACAGGAGTCTACAAATATGATATTGGATGTACACTTTTCCATGGCCGCAATCTGATCCGGGCCAAACTGTCCTATAGCAATTATTCCATCTGCCTTCTTACCAATGGTTGAATAGCTGTCGGTTTCAGAATCATATACCATCTGTGCTGTTTCGATTCTATTTTCAAAGCAGCTCTTTTCTATAGAATTTTTTAGGTATAAATAGTAAGAATCCTCCAACTGACTTTCCATATCCATCATCATCACAATCCCGGCTCTGAAAAGCACACTGCTACCCGAGCCTTTATCAGTGGATATCCTGCTCTTATCCTTTTTTGTATAATTCAGTTTTCCTGCCGCTTCTAAAATAGCCTCTCTTGTAGCACCTGTAACACTAAGGGTATCATCATCATTTAATACTCTTGATATGGTTGCTATGGAAAAGCCTGTTTCCGCAGCTATTTCTTTTAATGTAGCCATAATTATACCTGTTTTTAGTAAATTTTTACTATATTTTACCATATATAAAAGTTGGATGAAAGACAATTATCTTTCATCCAACTTTATTTAAAACAAAATATTTATTTGTTTTTCTTACTGTTTCTTTTTATATTTATTGCCTGCTTTATTCCATAAGGAAGAATATATTTCAGCTTATCTTCACTCTTTCTCATGGTTGAACACTCAGGATTTTCTCTGAAAAGATGTATTGCATCAAATTCACACTTTGTAGTACAAAGTCCGCATCCTATACACTTGTTGGTATCTACTACTGAAGCGCCACATGACAGACATCTTGCTGTTTCTGTTTTTACCTGCTCCTCTGTAAATACTAAAGACGGATCTCTAAAGGTCTTTGGTGCAACATTTGCATTCTTGCCCGGAATCTGTCTGGAGGAATTATCATAGCTTTCAATACTGATATTGTTCTTATCAAGCTCCACATAATGGTTTTGATTACGTCCTATAATAAGTGAAGTATGAGGCTGAACAAATCTGTGTATTGATATTGCAGCTTCTTTACCGGCAGCTATGGCATCTATGGCAAATTTAGGTCCTGTATAAACATCTCCACCTACAAAAATATCAGGTTCTGCTGTCTGATATGTATAAGGATCGGCTACGGCACCATTTCCTCTTCCAAGCTCTACCTTTGAACCGGAAAGCAGTTCTCCCCAGACGATGCTCTGACCAACTGCCAGAATGACATGTCTGCAAGGAACTTCTATAGTATCATTTTCATCATATTTAGGATTGAATCTTCCATCAGCATCCTTAACAGAGAGACATTTCTTGAATATTATAGCTCTAACATTGCCAAGGGCATCCTTAAGTATTTCCTTTGGTCCCCATCCGCAATTAATTGAAACACCGTCTTCCTCAGCTTCAAAAACTTCTTCATCGGAAGCAGGCATTATATCTCTTGTTTCAAGACAGAACTGGCTTACCTTTCCTTTTCCTACTCTTACGGCATCTCTTGAACAGTCAATAGCAACATTACCACCACCAACTACTACAACATCACCCATAACAGGATATTTTTCTTTGGCATTTACTTCCTTAAGGAAATCCACCGCAGTTGTTACGCCTTTTGCATCTTCTCCCGGAACTCCCACAGTTCTTCCGCCCTGACATCCTATAGCTATGTAGAAAGCCTTATAACCTTCTTCTCTAAGCTGATCAAGGGTAATGTCTTTTCCGACCTCAACACCGGTCTTAATATCAACACCCATTTCCTTAATAATATCTATTTCAGCCTGAACTACATTTTTCTCTAATTTATATGAAGGAATGCCATAAACAAGCATACCTCCTGCTTTTTCATTTTTCTCAAAAACAGTTGGCTTATAACCTTTTTCAGCCAGATAAAATGCACAGGAAAGACCTGCAGGACCACCACCTATAATGGCAATCTTTTCGTCAAATTCGCCGTCTACCTTAGGAATAACCTTTTTAGGTATATATCTGGTTTCTGCATTAAGATCCTGCATTGCTATAAACTTCTTAACTTCATCTATGGCAATAGCCTGATCTATAGTTCCTCTGGTACATGCATCCTCACATCTTCTGTTGCAGATATGTCCGCATATAGCCGGAAGAGGATTGTTCTTTTTAATAAGAGCAAGAGCATCTCTGTATCTTCCCTGAGAAGCCATTTTTAAATATCCCTGAATGGCAATATGAGCAGGACAGGCAGTTTTACATGGAGCTGTACCTGTATCATAGCTTTCTATCCTGTTGGAATTTCTGTAATTTAAATTCCACATTTCAGGTCCCCACTTCTTCTCTGAAGGAAGTACCTGTTTTGGATATTCCTGCTGCTCTCCGTTCTTAAGACAAAGCTTTTGTCCAAGCTTAACGGCTCCCGCAGGACAGTATTCAACACATCTGCCACAGGCTACGCAGTTCTTGGGGTCTACCTTAGCTACATAAGCTGAACGTGACATGTTTGGAGTATTAAATAACTGTGATGTACGAAGCGCATAGCAGACATTTACATTACAGTTACAAATGGCAAATATTTTGTCTGCTCCATCAATATTGGTTATCTGATGTACATAACCGTTTTCTTCAGCCTTCTTGAATATTTCGAGAGCCTCTTCTCTGGTGATATATTCTCCGCCTTTTCCTGTTTCTACAACATAATCAGCCATATCACCTACTGCAATACACCATCCGTTCTCATCATCACCGCAGCCCTCATCATAAGTTTTACGTGAGCGACGACATGAGCAAGGGCTCTTGGCATATTTGCCATCATATTTATCAAGCCAGTGTGAAATATGCTCAACCGAAACGGATTCATTCTCCATTTCAATGGCCTTTTCAACCGGAATTACATGCATACCGATTCCGGCACCACCTGGTGGTACCATAGGAGTTACTTTTTCAAGTGGCAATCTTGTCATATGATTGAAGAACATACCAAGCTCAGGATGCTCATCAATGATTGCCTTATTCATATTTGAAAACTCAGCCGATCCCGGAACAAACATAGGAACCAGATACTGTTTTTCATGTTTATCATTTTCCCAATTATATTCAACAATGCCGTTATAAGACATATGATCCAGCATGTTCTGCAGCTTATCTGCAGGAATACTTGGATTTAACTTCTGAATCTGCTCAAAGGTCTTGGGCTTTCTAACACCCATTGTAAGGGCAAGCTCAGCTTCTTCATCTGTAAAAAGAATTGACAGTGCCCAATATTCGGGATCTTCCTTGGTGATTTTTTTGAGTCCCAAATGCTGTGGAATTCTGTCTGTGATCATTTTGCCAACTTTAACGATGGACTCTCTTACAGGACCATCGTCCACCCCTGCCATTTCGGGGCGATTCGGGTAGCGCACTTCGCTCTGCTCTCTTGTTGGTTTTACCATAATAAATCTCCTTCCAAACCTGAAAAAAAGAAAAAATAAAGCAGGCAGGAGCAGCCGGCCCCTGCCTACGGTTACAACAATATATTACTCAGCTCTTGCCATAGCCTCATCGAAGTCTCTTGTTCCTTCGAATACATTGTTAGAATATGGATTACGTCCTGCTGCAATTGATCTTTTGATAATAACCATAATGCATACAACATTTACCACAAGAGCTGCAATTGCAACAACTCCCTGTGAAGTAGGATCTGCAGTAATTCCCATGGAAGCGATTGCCTCGTTGGCTGCTGCTGTCTTACCCATGCCTGCATTGTAAAGCTCTATTGCTTTCTCATAAAGATCCATAGTTGTAACTCCTGCCTCTGTAGCTCCTCCATAAACTCTTGGAAGTGCTGCGGCAAAAGTTCCCTTAAGCTGGAACAGTGGTACTATCTGTGCCCACATGCACCATATTGCCAGTGTATTGGCACGATTCTGAATCCATGCACCCTTATTCCAGAATGCATTTGCAAATGTAGGAGCAAGAAGAAGTGCTACACCGCAGTACCATGAATGAGTAGGAAGATTGAGGTATGTATACTCAAAATTCCATACATCATAAGCAATAATGAACCAGATAGTCATATCAGGCCATAACATATCACTCTTGTCTTTTGAACTGAAAAGCTTAACACAACCTGTCATACAGAATATATTGATCATACCTGCAAGGAAATTGATGATGTTCCACCATCCGCCATAGATGAAAACACCTTCATTTGATGCCCACCATGCACCTGCAAAGTTACCTGTAACTCCGTAAGCTGCAAAAGCAGACTCAAGGTCTGAAACATTAGCAATCATAATGTTGGCTGAAACAATAAACCATGGCCACCATTTAAACCATTCCTTTTTACCAAGGCCCCATTTGTACTTGATCATCATAAAGCCGACACAACCTATATCTGCTGCGTAAAGCTTGAAATAATGGAACCAGCCATCCATATATGCCATGGTAGGATTTGAGCTTCCTCCAAAGGCACCTGCATGAATTGCAATAAAGTAAACTGTAAGTATCAATGGGATGATCACAAAAACAATCATTCCTCCAATCTTAGTTCTGCGACCGATCTCATTTACCAAAATAAGTCCGGCAAAAACTAAAAGCCATCCGACCAACTGCATAGTAGCCTGGTCACTATAAAGTTGAAATAACATATAAAACCTCCTAAAATTTTTATAAACTTTATATTATTTCTGTGAAAATTATATAAAAAAATACGGTTTCCCGCAATCACAAGGTTTCAGGCTTTGTAGCTCAATACCAACGTATAAAGCGCTTTTTGGAGGCCAAAAATCGAAACTTATTGTAAGCAATTAGTTTCCAATTATAAACAATATATTAAATATTAGCCCAACTTATTTTTTTTAAAATCAATAATGATAGAATAGTTTCTATGAATACTTAAACGACTAAAGGGAGTGAATGGGGGTTTCAACTTGGGCTATAGTTACGCATTATATTACGCAGAAGCACATATAGCATGCATTCTTTTTCTTCTGGTAATCCTTCACAGACTTACAAAATCAATAGACAAACAGTCAAGTCAGATCATATTGGCCAATATGATTGTCTGCACTATTTTCTACTTTTCAACCGAAATATTCTGGGTGCTTGTAGATTCTAATATTATTGCCAAGACCAGATACAATGTATATCTGTCTAATGTTATCACGTATATTCTTATAGGCTGCTGCTCCTATTTATGGTTTTTATATACCGAAAACCTGCAGAACAACAGGAAATTTATGACCATGAAAATGCAGCTTATACTGGCTCTTCCTGCAATAGTAATGTCCATTCTTATCATTTCTGCATATCGTACAAATCTTGTATTTTATGTTGATGATAAAGGTACATTACATAACGGCATGTTTTATCTGCTTTTAATAATAGTGCCCTTTGGATATATTATCGCTTCTTCTATGAGAGCCTTTTACAGAGCCAGCAGAAAGGATTTATATGCTAACAGAGATGTTTATCTTTCAATAGGATTTTTCCCTGTTGCGCCTCTTATTCTTGGAATTGCCCAGGCGCTTTTATGGAGAATTCCTCTTCTCTGCTATGGTGCTACCATTTCCATACTTTATGTATATCTGGCTTCTCTTGAAAATATGATTTCTCTGGATCCTCTGACCCAGTTAAATAACAGAACACAGCTAAGAAAATATCTTCTTAATAAACTGAAAACCAGAGAACCCGGACTTATGCTCTTTGTAGTTATTGTTGATATCGATAAACTCAGGGATATCAATGAAGAACACGGTCGCATTGAGGGTGATAATGCTATATTAAGAGTTTCAGATGCTGTTAAAGAGGCATGCTCCTCTCAGCGAAACAGATTTTTCTGTTCAAGATACAGCGGTGATGAATTTATAATCGTAGCAGAAGTTGAATACAAAGCTGAAGTAAACTGGCTTGTGGACCAGATCAAGTCCAATGTAAAACGTGCCAATGCCAATGCAGGCGCATTATATAATCTTACCGTAAGTACCGGCATAGCACAGCATTTTGATAATGAACCTGTTACTGCTCAGACCCTTGTGGCAAGAGCTGAAAACGAGCTTGGTCACGAGAAGAAAAAGGATGCTTAAAATCAAATAGTTCAACATATAAGTAAATAAAAATTAATAATAAAAACAGATTCCACGATTTAATTATTGTGAAATCTGTTTTTTACATACTAATATAATTTCAATCAGATCTATGGCTGCATCTTGGCTGCCACAGCAGAAAGAGCATCAAATTCCGATTCATACAGTCCCCCAAGATTTTCCAGTTCTTCCCAGGTATACCAACTTCCGTTTAAGTTAATGGAAAATATGGATATGTCTGATACAACAACCATATTAGGTTTATTATTAACTACCATATAGGCCTTTTTATTAATGCCAAAGGGCAGATAATAAGCATGTCCCGAGTCAATCATTGAAACAATCTGTTCAATTGTGAATTTCTTGGATAAAGGTACTGTTCTCTGCTGCATCTTTAATCCTCCATATCATCTGTTCTTATAGATACATAAAAAAGTCTCTTTTTGTCCGTGGTACATAAGTAAAATACTTTAGAATGAAATACCAGAGTTCTTTGATCAGTTGTTATAAAATGTAAATCTCCCTTTGCTCCGGTAAGGAGATTTTCCTGAGCCTCATGAAAGATATTAAGAAAAACCTCCACAGGATCAGGCATTCTTTTATACATTTCATAGATAAAATCTTCTGTGGAAAGTCCGTCAATTCCTACAAGCTTATAAAAAGGTTCATTTACACGAACAACCTTCATATTATCAGCTTCATCCAGCTCTGCAAAAAGTACAGGCCCCAGAATATTATTTAAAACTGTTTCGCTGTATAGATTTCTGTCCAGAAATTCTCTGATATGAAGCTGTTCAGAAGGATGATAGCAAAATCCGCTGTAATCAATTTTGACACCATCTGTCAGTAGCTTTTCGAACTCCTCTACAGGCATTGGCTTATAGTAATAGTATCCCTGCACATAAGTGCATCCCATGTCCAAAAGACATTTTAGCTGGTGCTCGGTTTCCACTCCTTCTGCTATAACCGTAACTCCAAGTTCTCTGGCCATACTAAATATGGATTCAATGATACTTATGGTTTTTTCCTCAAATTTTTTGGATACATCAAGGAATTTCATATCTGTTTTTAATATATCCACCTTGATGGTTCTTAAAGTATTAAGGGATGAATAACCACTTCCAAAATCATCCATCAGTATGGTATATCCTGCATTTTTAAGGTCTTCAATAGATTTTTTGAAAGAAAAAGAATCATCAGCATAGGCACTTTCTGTAATTTCGATTTCAATAAGATCATGGCTTATACCATATTTTTCAGTATATTTATTAAAATGATCTGCAACATCAATAAAATAAAAATCTATTCTGGACACATTAACCGAACAGGGTAAAGGCTTAATATTTCTATCTATAAGACTTCTTTGCCATTTGCAAACCGCTTCCCACACATAACAGTCAAGAGGTACAATATAACCGTTTTCTTCCAGCATAGGAATATATTCATTTGGAGGAACAATTCCCTTTTTAGGATGAAGCCATCTGACAAGTGCCTCGGAGCCAACTATTTTGTCGGATTTCGTATTACACTTTGGCTGCAGATAAAAAATGAAATCTCCATCCTGAAGAGCCTTTTGAACCTCAATCAGAAGCATTCTCTCATCCTTTATCTTGTCATGCAAAACCTCAGAATACACACTGATATGTTCTGTATAATTGCCCTTAACATGAGAAAGGGCAAGCACTGCCCTGTCATATAGCGAAGATATGGACAGACTGTTATCGCTAATTACATTTATACCAAATGAAGGATAAAACCCCTCCATATTGTATTTGAAAATATGGTCGTTTATCTGCCTGTTTAGATGACTGTAATAATCTTCATTCCAAGGGATCATCACAGCAAAATCATCCATTCCGAAATATCCTGCAACTCCGCCAAGCTCTTTGCACTGTCTATCCAGCCTTGTAGCTATTTCTTCAAGACATCTGTCACCCAGTTCCCTTCCGTAAAGCTCATTAAAGAGCTTAAAGAAGTCAATATCAATAGCAATAATTGCATATTTTTCAAAAGGAGCTTCATCAATTATCTGTCTTGACTTTGTCAGAAATTCCTTTATACCCGGTAAATTTATAGTCGCTCCCATTTCAGAATCCTTATTATTATTCGAATTAAAAATATCATCAAATTCAGATTTATTACTCATTAACAGACCTCAAATAAACCAATACATATTTATATTTTAATTTTTTTACGTTAATTTATCAATATCATACAGTTAATAACAAGGCATATTTAATATTCTTTTAACACTTTACAGAAACTTTTAATCTGATCGAGTAGGCTGACTCCTACTCGATTTCGCACACGAACATTCCGCACTTAGTGCTCCATGTTCTTACGACCGGCAAATGAATTTGTATGCAAGCATCCATTCGCTTGCCGGTCTTGTGCAACAAAAAATGGCCTGCAGGTAAAACAAAAACCTGCAGGCCAAGTTAAATTATTTTCTATTATCCGGTAATAAATTTGTAGTACTTTTAACTCCAAGAGCTATGGTAGAACCATTATGTAAAAGAGCTGACCTGCCGGGTGCAAGTACGCCTAAAAGTCCAAGAGCAATAAGTCCCATGTTAAAGCCTACTACAAATCTGTAGTTGAATCTGATTCTGTTCATGAGCTTATCACTTATCTCTCGCAGGGTTATAAGCTGGTATAAATTATTCTCTGATATGGTAATATCTGCTATTTCCCTTGCAAGCTGTGCTCCTTCACTTATAGCAATGCCGGCATCAGCTTCTGAAAGTGCCGGAGAATCATTTATACCGTCTCCTATCATGATTACTTTATGGCCTTCTTCCCTGGCTCTTCGTACAAACCCTGCCTTATCCTCCGGAAGAACCTCAGCATAATAATCATCTACACCCACAAGATGTGCCACTGTACGTGCAGTATGCTTACTATCCCCTGTCATCATTACTATTTTCTTAAAGCCTGTTTCATGAAGCTTTTTTATAACATCAGGAGCCTCTTCTCTTAAAGGGTCCTCAAGACAGATAACTGCAGCCAGTTTTCCGCCTATGGCCATAAACAATCTTGAGTATGACTTGGAAATATTATCAAGCTTATATTTTTCATCTTCAGAAACAGTACTGTTTTCATCCTCAAATATAAAATGCCAGCTGCCAATTATAACTCTTTGATCATCAATAGTAGAGGCTATTCCATGGGCCACCACATATTCCACTTCTTTATGCATTTCTTCGTGATCCAGGCCCTTTTGTGCTGCTGCAGACACAACCGCATTAGCAATGGAATGAGGGTAATGCTCTTCAAGACAGGCTGCTATTCTAAGCATTTCATCCTTATCCCTGTTTTCGAAGGTAATAACATCTACCACAGTAGGAGTTGCCCTGGTAAGAGTTCCTGTTTTGTCAAATACCAAAGTATCGGCATCTGCCACAGCCTCAAGGAATTTTCCGCCCTTAACGGTAATATGGTGATTTTGACATTCTCTCATGGCAGAGAGCACCGCAACCGGCATAGACAGCTTCAATGCACAGGAAAAATCCACCATAAGTATTGAAATAGCTTTCATCACATTTCTTGTAAGGACATAGGTAAGTATGGTACCCAAAAAGCTATAAGGAACGAGGCCATCTGCCAGATTCTCGGCTCTGCTTTCAACTCCCGACTTAAGCTGTTCAGATTCCTCTATCATTTTTACAATTTTCTCATATCTTGTAGCACCCTGAGCATTCTTTACCTTAATAACCAGGTCACCTTCCTCTATAACAGTACCTGCATAGGCAAAAGCACCATTATCCTTTTTAACAGGGATACCTTCTCCTGTAAGGGATGCCTGATTTACCATAGCAATTCCTGATTCCACTACACCGTCAAGAGGTATGACACTTCCTACTCTTGCTGTAATCAAGTCTCCTTCTTTTATCTGGGAAATAGGTACCAGAACTTCACCGTTTTCAGTTTTAAGCCATACCTTTTCGGCCTTAAGGGACATACTTCTTGCCAGATCGTTAACAGACTTTTTATGTGTCCACTCTTCCAGTATTTCTCCTATACCGAGAAGGAACATAACCTCATTGGCAGTAGCATAATCACCGGTTAAAATTGCAGCTACTATAGCAGTAGCATCGAGAACCTCTACCTCAAGCTTTTTGTGCTTAAATAAACTTACAAGTCCTTTCCATATAAATCTTGAAGCAAATACCACAGTTTTAATTCGTTTTAATGAATAAGGCATAAAAAATCTGATGGTATAATGTTTTATTAACTTCATTATGAGCTTTTCTTTATAATAAGCCATTAAAGCTCTGCCTGACTGTTCAGGAACCAGAGATTTTGTATTCTCATCATCGGTTCTGAATTTCAGAATATATTTAAGAAGCTCTTTTCTATCGCAAGTGTAATAAATAACCGCATCGGCAGAACGTTCATAAACTTTTACCTTTTCAACCCCTTTAAAATTAAGCAGATAGTACTCAAACATATCAGCTTCTTCAAAGGAATAGTAACTTTGAGGCATGGATATTCGCATTCTACC
>JAILBM010000298.1 GCA_024680925.1 Butyrivibrio sp. | reverse complement strand
GGCAGGTTATTCTATTGCAAACTACTGGTATTATTATTCACCATCAACAAATTCCGGACTTGGTTATGTAGGCGGTCATGCAGATTATACAAAATATACTGATGACTATCCTGTAGCAAACGACCGTTTTAAGATGATAAGAGTGGGTGTAACAGAAGAATCTGCCAAGACCTATGCGAATGTATATTATCTGCAGCCTCTTAACCAAAAGCATTATTTCCTGAAGCTTGTATATCAGCAGTATGTAGATGGCACAGCTGTTAGTGGATATTCGCCTCTTACAACTACTATAGACGGTACAGAATATCAGGTTTGCGTAGCCAATAAAGCAGATGTATTTAATGGAGATAAATTGATAGATGGGTTTGAGGCTGTAGAGGTAACTTATGATTACAGCCTTGATCCTGATGCAGCTAAATATGAAGCCGGAACCTATAGCAAAACCGGAACTTTCTATACGATAAAGGATGATACTCATTCACCAAAGCTATTATTTACAGTTGTTGATGATGACAGATTCTATATTGGTAATCTGGCATCCTATACCTACAATAGCGCTGTAGAGGCCCATGTTGGACGTGAGAATTTTGACAGTAGTGCCAATACTCCTGCAGCAAGCTATGGAACTCCGGAAAAAATAAATCATGGTTCCGAGAGACTTGAAAGCAGCGGAACTGAGAAACCTATAAGCGGCATAAATGGCAGCACAGAAGATAGTGCTTTTACACACTTGTGTTACTATTTTAAATTTACTCAGGACTTCAATATTTATTATGTATATGATGGCAAGACAGATAAAGTGGAATATGGAACAATAACCACAGTTTCCAAGGATGATATTGGTAAGAGAAAAGACGGTACCAATGTATTTGAACCGGGTGACGGATATGAAATTGTCTGGTATACAGACTCTAATTTCACGACTCTTGCAGATTCAGATATATATGTCGATCAGGGTATTTATCTATATGGTAAACGATTTAATGCACCTATAGAAAATTTTGATGTTGCATATTATCAGCTTCCAAATGAAAGCACCTACTATACAGGCAGCCTGGATGATTTGTATCAGGAAAGTGAGAATGTGTCTATTCAGTATGCTTATGATACAAATACTGTAGTTACAAAGACAGGTACCTATACAAAGTATTATAAGAGTGAGAGTGATAAGGTTTTGTATGCATCAAAGAAGTCTCACTTTGTTACTGCTTTCTCAGAGCTTAGCATGCCATACAGCGATTATATTATTGATGGATATGAGCACGATTCCAAAAATACCAGTAATGTTCTTAGCGGATTCTGTGGAAGTTCGGGCATAAATCTAAGGTCATACTATGCCCGTACATCAGCACTTCTTACCATTAGAAGAAATGATTCTGATACAACATCCAACGATGAGACATTAACTAAAGTAAACGGAACCACAATAACAGTTTCAGATCCATCAAAGACAGGATATACCTTTGCTGGATGGAAGCTCTACGATTATACAAATAATACAGTTGGGGATGAGCTTACGGCTTCTGATTATAACTATAGTCATACAGATGCTACAGAAAACAGCTCCGGGTATGTAACCTTTGATATGCCTATATGCCCTACTCTTCTTGAAGCTCAGTGGACACCTGCGGTCATAGATTTTGAAATAGTTCATTTATATCAGGATAATAACAAGAAATATCAACAGACGTTATTGGAGTCATATCTTGATTCACCTACATCAGTTGAAAATGTTATTACTGCTGTGGATGAGAATAATGAAAATATTACGTATTATTACACAGGTACAGATGAGGAGGATAAGGTTGCAAGTAATCTTTTTGCTGCTGTAGAGAAATTTGCAGGGGATACGGAAGTAACTTCTGAAACTGTCATAAATGTAGATGATCACCAAATTATAGTCAGCGGAAGCATGGTGAGCTTTGCCAGTGGAACCTATACGCATAATGCCGATGATAGCGGTCAGCTGGCTGAAGGTGGTACCTTTAAGGCTTATTATGATGCTGAAGTTACATTCTATTATGAAAGAGATAGTTCAATTGAAATAAAGACCAGGGCCTATGCTCTGGATGGTGGCAGCAGTACCGGTGTTACCCTGTCAGGATCAGGTAATTATTATTACGGACAACAGGTAAGCTTGTATGCAACTATGCAGCCTACAGGTTATACCTTTAGGGGATGGTATAAGATCAATTCGGGAAATGCCCTGACATCTGATGAGATAGAAGATCTTGAAAATTTAATTGCAAATGCAGGTACTACAGATGCAGTTCTAACAAAAGCTGAAGAAAGTGATACCTATACTTTTAGTGCAACTGAATCTGCATATTATATTGCTGTAACAGAGGCTACCGGTGCTTCTAAACCCGATATAACAATTACTATCAGCAGAAATCTTGATTACGATCCTCTTTATTATATGTATAAAGCCAGTGATAAGAATCAGTTTAATGCTTCTGTAAACTGGGGTGATAATACAGATTCAAGTGCCAATAATATCAAGGAATACAAATGGTATTATTATAGTCCTTTAAATATGACAGAGGAAGAATATGATGCTCTTGATCCGGAAAATATAAGCCTTGACGTAATGACACCTTTAGATGATTCAAATACCAGTACTTTTAATCTTCCAACAGGATATGATGCGGGATACTATGTACTCAGATGTGTTGCCCGGATTGAAAGACAGGATAACGGCAGAACAGAAACTGCTTATGGTTCATATAAATTCCGGGTTCTTCCTAATAAAGATTATCTGGAAACAACTCCTGTTGAAAATCAAAGCTATACAGGTGATACCTACAAATATACAGAAAAGTGGCTCTACACACCTGAT
>JAILBM010000267.1 GCA_024680925.1 Butyrivibrio sp. | reverse complement strand
TGGGACTGAATATAGTTTGCCTGCCATTCCAAAGCTGTTTGAGCATCAGTCATGGCTTTATCAGTTGAAGTAACGTAACTGATAATGAGGGAAACTAAAAGTGGTATAGCTGCACCTGCAATCATGATACCAATTAATTTTGTTTTCATACTTTCGGTAAAACTTATGTTTCTTTTTTGTTTTTTTTCATTTTTAGTAGCCATATAAACCTCCTTTACAATGAGCAATTTCATTATATTCCTTACACGTATAAAAGTGTTTAATTTAACGAAATTTTAACTGAGATTTAAGTAATTGAACAGATTTGTGCAATTTGCAAGTGGATAGCTATAAAAATTATGGTCTATAATAGAATTCAAAACATATTTTAAGGGGAATAAAATGGAAGATTCAGTTTATGAAATAGATTTAGTTAAGACATCAATTTTTTTCTGCGATATTGTATGCAAGCTATACGGCATGGAGGTAAAAAAGCAGGAGGAAGGGTCTTTGTTTGAAAAGTGTGAGAAGGTTATGAGAAGCAGGCATATGGATGATCTCTATGAAGCGGATAAGGTTATTACTGATACTGTCTATGAGGAAGTCGAAGCCTATATGGATCCTATGATAGCCAAATTCGTAAGATATGCCATAAGAAAGTACGATCTTATGCTTCCCGTAAGAGACAGTTATGAAAAAAATGAGCAGACAAGCCTTAACTATTATGAACGCTGGAGACTTATGAATGATTATTATGAAATAACCAATGATTATGCCAACCAGTACAGAACCATGGATACAGAGGTGAGAAAATATTTTGGCGGAAGCAGACTTCTCATAAACAGAGTAGAAGAAGCCGCTGCTACAGATGAAGGCTATGAAAAATTAAAGAACCTTGTGGATTCCATGGTTTGCGAAAGCTTAAAAAGTGCATGAAACAGATAACAGCTATATGCCACCTTTTTTAATTTTAACCTGTTAATTTTCAAGGATTCTGGATTATAATATGGTATTAAACGATATAATGTAGTACAATATCCATGTTATTGTTCACATTGATGGAGGGGAAAAATGAAAGAAGAAGTAACTAAAAAAACATTAAGCAGGGGGGAAGTGACGGATTTTGTAATCTATTCAAGAAAATTTAAAGGTTATAAATGGTACAAGCCGATTTTAGAGATAATTCTGGCCGGTATAATATGGATTATCGGAACAGCAATCTGTATCGGTATAGCCACTTTTATCACAGTACTATCAGGCGATGACAGCAAAGCTTTTTTGGACACTATTCGAGGAGGGTATGATACCTTTAATACATATTCTGTTCCGGGAGTGTTATATTCTTTAGCCAGTGTTGCCTGCCTTATTCCGGGTGTTGCATTCGCCACAAAGGTTCTCAAAACAAGACCATTTCATACAGTTGCATCATCCTGCGGAGGCTTTAGTTTCAGGATATTTTTTAAGGTAATTATTCCTGCACTTATAATAATAGGAATACCTGTTGCTATTGTTACCATAATTTCTGCAGGGGAAAAAGAAGCTGTTTCCTTTACAGCTATGGGATTTATTGCCTGTCTTATTTTTGCGCCACTACAGTCTGCAGGTGAAGAGTTCATGTTCAGAGGTCTTTTCCTTCAGGGAATCGGGTCATGGACTAAAAAGTCTATAGCTGCAGTAATTATTCAGGCTGTATTTTTTGCAATATTACATGGATACAATATATTTGGTGTTATAGAAATATTTATTTCAGGTCTTTTGATGGGACTTATGGCTTATTATACCAAGGGAATCGAGGCTTCATGTGCAAGTCATATTGTAAATAATATTGTTTTGTTTATGTTAGCCGGTTTTGGATTTAATACCATTTCATCAAACGGTACCGATTTCCTGACAGTTATTCTTGTTGCAATTATCGATTCAGCATATTTGGCATGTATAATATTTATGGATAAGAAATATAACTGGTTTACAAGAACACCAAAAGAAACAGATATATTAAATGAAAAAGAAATGGTAGCTTGATATAAGGGGGAGTTTTTATGAAAAAGAAATTAGTATTATTAGCTTTGGGCAGTATGCTGGTATTGTCTGCCTGTGGAAATCAGACAAGTGCACAAGGTACAGAAAGCGAAGACACTGTCATTGAAACAGAAACTACAGTTGTGCAGGAGAATACTGAAAAATCAGAAGAAGCAGTAAAGACAGAAGAAGCTGCAACTGAAACTGCTTCTCTTACAGAGGAAGAAGCACTTGAAGCAATAAAAAATTATTGCATCATCAATAACCCGGATTTGGAAAGCATGGTAAATTCAGATGAATACGATATTTATTGGGAGGTTACCACAAATGAAAACAATGAAATAGTTG
>JAILBM010000262.1 GCA_024680925.1 Butyrivibrio sp. | reverse complement strand
TAGGCCCTGCGACATTAGTCGCCTTCAAATGGCCTATTTGCATGACTTTTGGAGCAAAGCGACAAAAAGTCATATCTTATGATTGAGGCTTTATGCGGTATCGCATATTACTAACGTTGTAAATTGTAACAAAGGCATCAGGATCGACTGTAATTATATAGTCCATAAGTTTTTGATATTCATGCTTATCGACTATTGTAATTATTTCCTGGTGCTTTTTTCCTGTATATGCACCTGTTGCATCGTAAAGGCTTGCACCACTATGAAGTTTTTCAATAATAAATTTAAGAATTTCTTCATGATGCTGCATTGAAACAATGCAAACTCTTCTTTTTATACTTCGACCGAAAATAAAATGATCTAATACTATTCCATTGAGGTAAGTTCCAAGTACAGAAAGAACAACACTTCTTTTGTCATAGACTAAAGCTGATGATAGTGCTACAACCATACCTGACATACTCATGGCTTTTCCAAGGTCCATATGAAGATATTTATTCATAACTTTGGCTACGATATCAAGGCCGCCTGAAGAAGCATTCATGTCAAATAAGATTGCAAGTCCAATGCTAACGGTAAAAATATAGCAAACAACATCTAGGGCATCGCTTCCGGTAAGTGATTGAAAGTTTGGAAAAATATGTTCAAATATAGCCAGATAAACCGGCAGAAGTATGCTGGTATAGACAGTTTTAATCCCAAATTCATTTCCACAGGTTAAAAATCCAATAATAAGAAGTAAAATATTTAAAAACATGGTAATAGCAGAGATCTGAAAAGGAATTATATTGCTTACTACAATGGCAAGACCTGAAATACTGCTAACAGATGTTTTGCTTGGTATAAGAAAAAAATAGACCGCTCCTGCAATAATCAGAGTAGCAAAGGACATCATAAGAAATTCTGATATATTCAGTTTGTTTTTTGTATTCATTATATTGACCTTCCGGAGTTTTGATTTCTAAAAATAACCTTACTTATAATGCACCCAAAAGTGTGTTTTGTATATAGTTATTCTGTATAATTATGTTGTAAATATCATAAAGATAGGAAGATTGATATTACGTGAATATTGAAGCATCATTTTACATCTATATTTAATTGTTTTTCTATAATCATATCTGACATTGCATAGGATAATAATTTTTCAGGATCTGAAGATGGATTTATCCATTCATCTATCTTGTCTTCAGGAAGCATAAGAGGCATTCTGTCGTGAATTTTACCGAGTTCGGCTGTTGGTTCTTTGGTAAGAATTACGAAGACAGGGTATCCTTCTTCTATACGGTATAGTCCGCAGAGCCAGGTTACAGTGCAGCCTGTAGGTTGTATGGCAAATTTGTCGCCTGTTTTTACTTTGCCATCATTACTTTTAAAATGTTCCCATTCAAAATAATAGGAAGCAGGAATGATACATCTGTGAGATAACCATGCATCTTTGAAGGTTGGTTTTTCGTTTGCACTTTCGACCCTTGCGTTAAAAAGAGTGCGTTTATTGTCTTTGGCAAGGAAACCCCATTGCATTGGAAACACACTTCTTAATCCTTTTGAATTAGGTGCAATTACAGGAACTATATCTGTTGGGTGCACCTCACCGTCAGTAATAAGAGGCCTGGCATGAGTATCTATGAATTTATTTGTAAGAGAAGATTTTACAACGGTTTCCAGTATTTCTTTTAATTCCGGCAGATCTTTCTCTAAAGCATATCTTGTACACATTATATAAATCTGTTTCTCCTATGGATAAATTTTATGGAAATTCTTCTATTGGGACATAGCCATTATCTGTATATGTGTTTTCAATATCTTTTTCAGACTTTTCTAATTCATCGTCAAAGCCTTTGAGCGCGTCGAAAGGACTGAATATCTTGGCTCTTTTTCCAAGATCCATTGCAGGATGCTTGATAGAAAAAATGTCGTCTTTATCATGTTTTGGTTTTCCCCTCATATAAACATCTCTGTATTTGGAAGGAAAATATTGGTTACAGTTAGAATTTTCACTACTCATAGTATTTCTCCGTAGTGGTATGAAGCTGAGAGTATATTAAGCTTTGTGTCCACCAATTTGTTTATTTCTTTCTATAGTTGTTGCACCATCTAAAAGGTTCATTCCTTTTAACAGTGCATTTGCTCCATATCTGGTTCTTACTTCCAGTAGAGCCGTATGGAGCTGTCTTTCTTTATTTGATGCATCATAGTCGGTAAAAAGGTCCATTTGATATATGCCTTCATCATTTGATACATCGCAGGCACAGATACCAAGCCTTCTGAATAAAATTCTATGATCGCATTTCTTTTTGATATCCTGCATAAGGAGCTCAGTTACCTTTTTTGAATTATTGGTTAATGTTAGTAAATGTACAGTTCCATTAGAATGAGCCGGATGAAGTCTGCCATACCAGTCTATGGAGAGCCTTCCGTCATAGGAAGGAAAATATTCCAGGCTTTTGTAGTCATAGCTTATCCACCAGGTGAAAGTGGAAGCTACAAGATTTTTTCTGTACATATCACAGCATAGGATATCTATCATTTCCATAAGTACAATACAGGCTTCTTCATACTTATAAGGACGAGGAAGTACCTGACCATTGGAAAGGGAGTGGTTATCGGTCTTGTAGTGTTTAATGTCGTACATAGTGACAGGTTCTTTGCCCCAGGCATGGTCTATAAGTATCTCTCCATCAATTCCAAAGGTTTTATAGAACCATTCTTCATCCCATTGGGTTCGTTCTGCTATATCGCCCATGGTATACATATGATTTCGCTCAAGCCTTCCGGCTTTTCCGCGGCCTATCTGCCAAAAGTCTGTGAGAGGACGATGGTCCCAGAGAAGTTGCATATAGGAATCTTCTGTAAGGGCAGCGATACGAACACCATCTTTGTCAGCAGGAGCTTTTTTTGCAACAATATCCATGGCGACTTTGGCAAGATACAAATTGGAGCCAATACCAACAGTTGCAGTGATACCGGTATTTTTAAGGACATCCCTGATCATGGTAAGTGCCATTATATGTGCAGGAGTTTCTCCGGACATTTGTGCGGTTTCTTTATAAAAATGTAGATATGGAGTGCAATCAATAAAACATTCGTCAATACTATATACATGTACATCTTCAGCAGCTACGTATTTTAAGTAAATCCGGTAAATCATTGCGGATATTCTTTCATATTCTGCCATTCTGGGTACTGCCATAATATAAAAAACATGTGTATGATGTGCTTGTTCATATTTCCTGATTGCTTGTTTTGCTTCAAATAGACGTGGTCTTGAAGGAACACCTATTGACTTTAATGCAGGAGAGACAGCCAGACATATGGTCTGATCGGATCTGCTGGAATCTGCCACAAGAAGGTTTGCTTTAAGCGGATCGAGTCCTCTGGCTACACATTCTACAGATGCGTAGAAACTTTTCATATCTATTGCAATATATGTATGCGGTTTTATATTCATATTATTTTACAAATCTGAAAATATGTATTTCAATCAGTAGCAAGCTTTCCAAATATCTTGAAGGTACTGAACTCATTTACTTCCATTGGTTTGTATTTGGCATTTAAAGATACCAGGAAAGTGCCTGTTTCTTTTTTTACAAACTTCTTAAAATAGGTCATGCCATTAAAGAAAAAAAGTCCTATATCTCCGGAGTCAAGATTGTCTGTCTGTTCAATCCATACAAGCTGCTGATTTTTAAATCTCGGTTCCATACTGTCCCCATCGATATGTACTCCAAAAGAAGCTTTTTTGGGAACAGGGTCAAAAATCTCTATTTCATCAAAATTTTCATCATCAAGGAAATTACCGGTTCCTGCCGATGCAGAGGTAAGGGCAATCTTCATTATTCTGCCCTCTAATGGGATGATTTTTGATTTCCTTTTGTCGTACCTTCCGGAAGCTTCAAGAAGATCAATGTAATCAAATACCTTGGTTATGCCATCATCAGTGAGGTTCTTAAAAGGATCAAGAGGATTTTCACCTATAAATTCTGTATAGATATCGTTAATTTCCAAAATCTGGCAAAGAGCTAACAGCTGGTTAGCGGTGGGGGTATTTATTCCCTTTTCCCAAGAGCTTACAGCGGCATTTCCGACATGAATATCAAATTTCTCCAATTGTTTCGCTACATCAATTTGAGATAATCCTTTCTTCTTCCTGTTTTGTGCAATGATTGGTCCAATTTCCATTTGCTGCCCTCATTTCTTATTTCTATTGGTAGAGTTTTCTATTGTTAGAGTACATATTTTTGTAAGGTTCAAATATTATATATGAAATATATCACACCTTACCGGATTAATCAATTTAAAATTGAAATAAATAAAATATAGGATTTAATAATCATGTAACCGTTGAATTGAAATAAAAAAGATGAGCATAGGTATCAGGTTACATGGCCCAAAATTGAAAATGAGCCATGCAACCTGACACCTATGCTCACTGGCACCTAGCTCATTTAGGCATTTGACAAAGAGTGAACTCATTTTTATTAATGGTGATCAGGCCATCTTTCTGCATTTTGCTTAATTCATTGGAAAGAGCACTGCGATCTACTGCAAGGTAGTCAGCCAATTGTTGTCTGTTAAAGGGTATTTTGAAGTGAGAGTTGCTGTTTATCATTGCCTGCTCGGAAAGGTAGGACAGAAGTCTAGCTCTTAGAGAATGAGGAGCGGTGTGAAGCATTCTGACAGATAATTCCAAACTTTTGGCGGCACATATCCGTACAAGGTTTTGAACCATTCGCTGGTGATAAGGAGAGCTGTTTTCGTAAGTATTAAGCATTTGGTCCATATTCATAAAAAGCACAGAGCATGGCTCTGCGGCTACAACATCACAAATCAATTCTTTACCGGGGATTGCAGCAAAGATTTCGGCAAATACTGTTCCGGTTTCTACATGACTGAAAATATGACTGTTTCCCCAATAAAAGTTAACAATCAGGTTAGCACTACCGGACAAAAGAAGTCCGATTTCATTTGTAGTGCTTCCGGCATGTAATATAATCTCATTTTTGTTATATGCCTTTTCGGTGGCCTTAACTCTTTTAAGTAATTCTTCAATATGTTCTTCACTTATACCATGAAATAAAGGTGTGTTGGAAAGAAAAAACAGGTTCATCTTAATCTCCTACAAATGTTGTCAGGACAACAACTATGTTGTTTTAACGATAATACATTTTCGATAAAATGTCAAAATGTTGTTGAAACAACATAAATATATTTTGAAATATGTGAAAATATATATGTAATAGTGCCGAATAATAATACGGTATATTGAATCATGAGGCTTGTGAGGAGGGATTCAATGAAATTTGTATGTCAGATTTGTGGATATATCTACGATGAAGAAAAAGAACAAGTACCTTTCGATCAATTGGCAGATGACTGGAAGTGTCCTTGGTGCGGAGCGGCAAAAAGTGATTTTAAAGCAGAGGCAGCTAAGGCAGAAGCTGCGCCTGTGAGTGTAAACACAGAAGAAGCAGATTTAAAAAAACTTTCAGCCGGTCAGCTTGCAGCAGTTTGTTCCAATCTTGCCAGAGGCTGTGAAAAACAGTATAAGGTGAAGGAGTCTGAGCTTTTTGCCAAACTGTCTGATTATTTTTCTGCAATAACACCTGCTATCGAGGATGCAACTGTTGAGAATGTTGCCAAAAAATTACAGGAGGATATAGATAATTATCCAAATGTAAGAGCAGTGGCTGATCAAAATGATGATCGCGGCGCTGCAAGAGTATGCGTATGGGGCGAAAAAGTAAGCAGGATGCTTTCATCTCTGGTAAACAGGTACCTCAATGAAGGTGAAGCGATGCTTGCCGATACGGATATCTGGGTGTGTACAGTATGCGGTTTTGTGTACATAGGTGAAGAGCCGCCGGAACTATGTCCGGTATGTAAGGTTCCTCCGTACAAATTTGAAAAAATAGAAGGGAGGGCCTGAATATGGAACTGAAAGCTGTCAGAAATCTTAGATTATGTACCAAAGACTGCCTTTGTCTTTATGTTTGTCCATATGGGGCAACAGATACAGAAGACAGCATTATTGATGTAACGAAATGTACAGGTTGCGGAATATGTGCCAAGGCATGCCCAAGCGGGGCAATAAGCATGGTTCCAACAGAGTTCCCACCGCAGCAGTGCAAAAAAGACGAGGTAAAGGCGACACTTAATAACCTTACCCAAAGCAAATCAGACGGCGAGGTAATGGCCAAACAGATAGCATCAACTACAGATAAGAACGGACTTAAGAGGTTGATGGAGGCTATAGCAAAATCTGAAAGACTGATGGCGGAAGATATCGAAAGAGAGGCAGGCTTCATGCTCCCGCAAAGTGATAACACACATCAGCTTCTTGAAGAGCTTGTAGAGAATCCGCCAACGTCGGAATTCCCTACAGAAGTGGCAAAAAAATTATTGGAAGTAGTTCCAAATAATGAAAAAAATAAAACAGGTAAAAAAGGAGATACTACTATGGCAAAGAACAATCCTTATGCAGGAACCAAAACAGAGAAAAACTTATGGGAAGCTTTTGCAGGCGAGTCTCAGGCAAGAAACAAATACACATATTTTGCTTCAGTTGCCAAAAAGGCAGGTTATGAGCAGATTGCAGCCCTCTTTTTGAAAACTGCGGATAATGAAAAGGAACATGCAAAACTCTGGTTTAAGGCTTTGGGTGAACTTGGCGATACACCTGAAAATCTTCTTCATGCGGCAGAAGGCGAAAATTACGAATGGACCGATATGTACGATAAGATGGCCAAGGATGCGGAAGAAGAAGGCTTTACGGAACTGGCTGCACAGTTTAGAGGTGTTGCTGCTATCGAAAAGCTTCATGAAGAAAGATATCGTGCACTGCTTAAGAATGTAGAAGCCATGGAAGTATTCAAAAAAAGTGGTGTAACAATGTGGGAATGCCGTAACTGTGGTCATGTGGTTGTAGGACTTGAAGCACCTCAGGTTTGCCCTGTATGTAAGCATCCTCAGTCATTCTTTGAAGTTCGTCAGGAAAATTATTAAATTAATCTTTTTATAATATAAGGAGGTAATTTACTTATGAAATTTTTTGTATGTGAGACCTGTGGCAATTTTGTTGAGATGGTTAAGGAGTCAGGCGCTCCTATGACATGCTGTGGACAGAAAATGAAAGAACTTGTTCCCGGAACCAGTGATGGCGCAGTAGAGAAGCATGTGCCTGAATTTAAGGTTGAAGGCAATAAGGTTACTGTAGTGGTTGGAGCTGTAGAACATCCTATGCTTGATGAGCATTTCATAGAGTGGATTGCCATTGAGACAGTTAAGGGAAGCCAGAGAAAAACACTTAAACCCGGTGAGAAGCCTTGTGCAGAGTTTATGATTACAGAAGATGATTCTGTTGTTGCAGTATATGCATATTGCAATCTTCATGGTCTTTGGAAGAAAGAATGACCATAAAAGTTTATTATTGACATCCTATTTTTTTACGGCTATAATTTCAAAGAAGTGAATAGGGGAGCTGGAAATGACCGGCTGAGAGGAGACTTAAGTTGTCTCGACCCATAAACCTGATTTGGATAATGCCAACGTAGGAAATGATAAAGGTTAAAACCGATATACTGCTTTGGCGTATATCGGTTTTTTTATGCAAAATTAAATAAAAAATGAGAGTGACGGCAGAGCTGTCATGAAGGGGCATACCACCTGTTCGGGTATGATTCTTCATGATAACTCTGCCCTTTTTTGGGAAAAAATTTATAAGGAGGAAATGTATGGTTAAGGTAAATGGTAAGGAAGAGAATGCAGCCGGTATGACGGTTGCGGATTATATTGATTCCAAGGGCTATGACAAAAGGCGAATTGCAGTGGAAATCAATATGGATATTTTGCCAAAAGATGATTATGACTTTCATGTTCTTAAAGATGGGGACACAGTGGAAGTGGTCTCATTTGTGGGAGGTGGCTGATGATTAGCAGGGAAGAACTGGATAGGGCTTTTGATTCCCGCTTTAATAAAGAAATGCAGGAAAAACTCAGGAATGCAAGGGTTGCAGTGGCAGGTCTGGGAGGACTGGGATCTAATATAGCAGTGGCTCTTTCAAGATCCGGAGTGGGACATATGCTTTTGGTGGACTTTGATACTGTGGATACTACAAATTTAAACCGCCAGGCTTATGGCATAACTCAGCTTGGCAAACCCAAGACAGAGGCCATTATGGAAGTGCTTGCAGAAATCAACCCATATCTGGATATTGAAACAAGATTAACAAAGGTTACCAAGGAAAATGCAGCAGATATTTTTGAGGGATTTCCAATCGTATGCGAAGCTTTTGACAAGGCTGACCAGAAGGCAATGCTGGTAAGTACTTTGCTTGAAAAGACATCTGACACCGTTATTATATCCGGAAACGGCATGGCGGGAGTAGGCAGCTGCAATGATATAAAGACAACTCACAAAATGAAGAGACTCTATATCTGCGGTGATGGAAAAACAGACGTGGATGATGGAATAGGACTGATGGCACCCAGGGTTATGGTTGCCGCAGGTCATCAGGCAGGTCAGGTTATCAGGCTTATTCTGGGACTTGATTAGTTTTTAAAAAATAAAGAGGAGAGAGAAACACAATGAATGTTTTAGACGAAATGAAAAATGACAAATTGGTACTTGGGGGACATGAGTTTAACTCAAGATTTATTCTGGGTTCAGGCAAGTATAATATCAACCTGATAAAGGCTGCTGTAGAACAGGGCGGAGCTGAAATTATTACACTTGCAGTTCGCCGCGCAAACACATCACAAAAAGAGAATATTCTGGATTTTATTCCCAAAGGAGTAACCCTTCTTCCAAATACCTCAGGAGCCCGTAACGCCGAAGAAGCTGTTCGTATAGCAAGGCTCAGCCGCGAAATGGGATGCGGAGACTTTGTAAAGATTGAGATTATGAATGATACAAAATATCTTCTTCCAGATAATTATGAAACCGTCAAAGCTACAGAACTTCTTGCAAAGGAAGGTTTTGTGGTACTTCCCTATATGTATCCTGATTTAAATGTGGCAAGAGCACTCAGAGACGCAGGTGCTGCAGCCATTATGCCACTGGCTTCTCCTATAGGCAGTAACAGCGGACTTGAAACCAAGGCATTTATCCAGATTCTTATTGATGAAATAGAACTTCCTATCATAGTTGATGCCGGAATCGGT
>JAILBM010000189.1 GCA_024680925.1 Butyrivibrio sp. | reverse complement strand
GCATCCCCAAGACTGGCCAATTCTCCTTCATAATGATCATTATAAAAGCAGAGTCTATCAAAAATCGGATGTAAAGAAACTGAATTTGTTGTACCCATAATTACCTCCAATGTGTAATGCTAATTATCATCTGACGATATTACACAATAACATATAATAGTGTGTTTATTAAAAGAATCTAGAAAAAAATCAAATGCTTCTTTTAAAATATCAGAGAGTGTCAAGTTAAGTGTGTAAGTTTTTGAATTTTATTAAATCGGTGGTCACCGATTTTTACTTTGTTAATTTGGGGATGCCTAGCTTCCAATCAATATAACAGAAGTTACCGTTACCAGCCATAAATTATACATCCAACTATGTTAGCAACAATCAAAATATGCAGTACAATGTGATACAGGTCTGGAATTAGCCTTTTTTCACTTACAGGGAACAAACGAACTGTACCTTCAAAGCACTGGTTATATCCGTCGATTTTTTTCTGACTCGCTCCAAAAATAGTGAAATACCAATGACAGAAGAATTGCACAATAATCCATAAAAGCAAGACTATAAGTAACACCCATTTTCCAACACTAGGTAGCAAATAGAACAAAACTGCTCCAACACTGTACATGCATAGCATTATAAATTCTGCACTTTTTACACCCATTCCTTCAACCAGAAGAACTTTTCCGAATTTCCAAGTAATGACGCATCCCAAAAACCATATCCAAAGTGCAATCTGTAGCGTAAAGATGCATGAAAGATTATTGACCATGTTTTTAATACTCCCCTAAAAACTATTATTTTCATTTGATTACTAATAAATGAGTTATTAAAAAGGAATACCTGCAGTGGGATCCTTCAGGAACTCCTCATCAAGAATGGGACCACTACTTTCAGAGCTTGAGTCATCATCATCCCATCCATAGTAACTAAGCGCAAACTTCCGGGCTTCCTCAGGTGACATATCCCTAGTGTGGGTACGGATATATTCTTCATCACGATAAACTTCGATATAATCGACGAAAGGCCTTTTTGATTTGCCTAAAATATCACTGGTTTTCATCAAAAAAGAGAATATTTATTCAACTCTTTGTTTTTTTATCTGTTCAAGAACATATTCAAGATCCACATCTTTTTCCAAATGCATTGGAGTCCAAGGAATATAGTGGTCTACCGGGACTCCTTTGTGTCCCAGTGCCTTTCCCACATCGATATTCCCGCTTCTTGATGTGGGATATAGCATGCGGAACTGGTCAAACATTTCCACGGTACAATTTGAGTAATCCAATATTCCAAGAGTTGGTCTTCCTACTACTGTAACCTTTGGTGAATATGACATATCCTGCACAAAAGCATCTCCGGAAGAAGCACAGTTCTGATCTGTTATTATCCATACCTTCTTTGGAAGTTCTTTTCCAATGAAGGTAAAACCTTCATCCTCACTACTACTGCCCTGTACGACCATGCCCTTCCCCATATTTTGGGCTATATCAGCTTTCATTTTTTCTACCATTGGGCGAATATCTTCAGGTATACCATCTTTGAAAAACTCAGAAAGAATCTTAAGTCTACTTTCGCAGTTACGCTGTGAATAATTGATAGACATAGGTTGCTGCTTAGGAATATAGTCATCTACTTTCTTACCGGCAGGATAACAGTACTCAAGTAATGGAAAAAAAGCTGTATCAGATCCACCACCATTATTTCTGACATCGACAATCAGATTTTCGCACGTTTCAAGCTGCTCACTGCAGTCCTGATACACTTTTCTTATTGCATTCTCGTCGCTAAAATCAAGAAGCTTTATAAGCAAAGTCTTATTGCCCAAATCCTTAAAGTTATACTTATCTTTTTGTTCATAATCTGCAACTAGTTTCAGCGGTACTTCCTGACAAATTCCTTCTCTTTCCACTGTTAACACATTAGCAAATAAGAGGATCTGCTCCCATAAATAGCCTTGTCTTTCATTTATTTCACCCATTAAAAACTCCTGACTATGGGCAGCACAATCCTCTATAGTTTCGCCATCAATTTTGACAATCTTATCCTTAACTTTCAGGAGCGAGTCATTTGCGGCGTCTGTCACATACAATACGTTCTCATATCGCATCACCTGAAAATCAAGCTCGCCCACTTTAGTATCCTTAAAGGAAAGATGCCCTTCCTGCCCAAATGAGGCAATATACTTCTTTACAACCAGAGTAAATTCTGCGGCTGACATATCATCTTTAATCTGATCCTTATATTTTTGGAAATCACCTGCCCCAAAATCGTTGCAAGTTGATGAATCCACCTTCATAATACTGACTACTTCATCAAATATTTCTGAGTATTTCATAGCTCCTCCATGTATGTTTTATTTAACCTTTAATGCTCTCCCAGTAGTTCTTTGCCGCTTCCATCTTCTTTATCACTTTTTCTGGAGTAGGCTTATGCATCATCTCGTCTATAAGATTACCTATGCCATCCACTCCCTTATATATAAAACTGGAATTTAATCAGCAAAATAAATCACTTCTACAGATTATAATGTCCTAATTTTCTCCACAACTTTTTTAAACTCATCATATCTAATTTGTTCAGAAAAGGTTTCATACCCTTATATTTTAATAGTTGAAACAAATAAAGAAAAGCCTTGTCATCAAGGCCTTTCCATTATAAAATCCATCTTTAGTTATCAGTTCTCGAATCGGCGAATTAACAAAAATATTGCGTCTTTGGGCTAACCTTCTAGGATGTCCAGTTCATCATCAATAGCTCTGGATACAAACTGGTTTATTGTGATTCCTTCATTGGCGGCGTATAATGCTATTTTCTTGTGCTGTTCGGGTTTAATACGGACATTGAAGGAGCCTTTAAACTCACGCTCAGGCTCTTTACCAATCTTTTTGCAGTAATCCAGGTAATTATCTATACAGTCATGCATTGACTTGGTAAGCTCTTTTACCGATTCTCCATGAAAATTCAGAGAGTCGTTGATTCCGAGAACATGACCGATAAAAATCTGATCTTCCTGGTCAAATTCTACCTTTGCATGATATCCGTTGTATTCCATCAGTGAACTTATCATTCTATCTCACCTACTTCCTTTAGAAATGCTATGACCATCTTTACATGATACCTGTACAGCTCATTGCCTGGGTGTGGACCGTCAAATTGAAGGATGCGCTTGGTTTCAACATGATAATAGCCTATTCCTGATCCTCTTCCGCCCTCGAACTTTTCGCAGCCACATTGCTTCATAAGTGCGTCCAGTTCTCTTATTGTAAAACTTGTCGGTGCGGG
>JAILBM010000153.1 GCA_024680925.1 Butyrivibrio sp. | reverse complement strand
CGCAGTCTACAAATAAGTAGCAACAGCTATAAAAAGGCTGGAATTATTCATCCAGCCTTTTTGTGATGCTTAAAAATGGTGAAATTGAAAACACTTAAAAATAAGCCGTTTCGCTATTGACATTTGTTAGCAGGTTTTTATATTAAATTATATTTTCTAAAAGATTCAGTCAAGATTTTTACGATTATTATGAACAACAACAGCTAAACCATCTTTAAAAGGATGTGGGCTTTTCTCTGGCTGCAAGGCATAAGTGGTTCTTCCCACATATTGAGTACGAATACTCTGTTTCCTTGTTGCATAATAAGTTACCTTTGATGCCTACCCACAGGTGACATCCCTTTCTTAATGAAAGTTACTTTCCCTTCGCCAATTAAGTCGGGGTTATTGACAAAAAATGAGTGGTTTTTTCAAAAAACACCCCAAAACATATCACGACAGCCCCTCAAAGTAGCCCCTCAAAATGATTGACCCTCAAAAACTTTGAATACCCTTAAATAATAAGTATTATGAAAGTATGAAGACCTTTGAGCAGAGCGCTCGAAGGCCTTATTTATGTACTAATAATTATGGTTGCTAAACGGTTTATATAGAATTTACAAAAATAATACATTAGTTTGTCTTCGTAATTTACAGTGCATAAGTACAATACAAAAAGTTGTGAATTGCTAAGAAATATTAAGGAAAATATTCATGAAAAAAATTGTTGTCACGGCACATGCAGGTGCAGAGAATACCAATCCAAATACGGAAGCGTCAATTATTGAGTGTATGAAATTGCCCTGTGATGTTGTTGAGGTTGATATAAGAAAAATAAATCATAAATATATTTTGTCACACGACAAAACAGACAGAACAGATGGATTTGTACAGTTAAACAGGGCAATAGAAATAGCTTCTTATTTTAATAAGCCATTAAATCTTGATTTAAAAGAAGAGCATTTATATACAGAACTCTGTAGGATGCCTATTATACAGAATAATAAAGAATTAATATTTTTTTCGGGATCAGTCATGCCAAATGAGCTTGAAAAAGAACCATATTATTCAAATAAAACATTTATGAATATAGAAAATATGGGGAAGTTGAATACAGAGGATATTGCCAAGAGATGCAAAGAATTAAACGTTTTAGGCATAAATATTGATGTAAAACAATTAAATAAGAAAATAGCAAATATATTTAATTTCTATGGAATAAAGATAAGTGCATGGACAGTAGATAATGTGATGGAGTTTAAAAAAAGTATTGTTCCGTATAGGGTTGAGTATGTGACAACTAATATGGTTAAGGAGATTCAAGATTTATGCAGTCAAGTATGTATAGAATGAACAGAGTAAAAATCAGGCTGAGGCGTGAAAGAATAATGACAGTGACTAAGGCGGTTTTTCTTACGCTTATTTTAATATGGACTGTGTTTCCGATTTTATGGATGTTTTCACTGGCATTTAAAAGAATAAATATTTTTGGAAATTTTATTGATTTATTTGCTGACTCCGGTTTTGGCCAGGCAGTAGTTAATAGTATTAAAGTAACCGGAATATCTTTGGCAATTGGAATGCTATTAGGAATTCCGTGTGCATACATAATGGCCAAAAAGCATTTTACGATAAGGTATAAGAGCCAGGCACTATTTTTGATTTTACTTATTCGTATTTTGCCTCCAATCACATTTGCAATTCCGTTATACACGCTAATGAATCGTTTGGGGTTAATGAATACGAATATACCAATACTAACAGCGCATACGCTCTTGGACGTTCCATTAATAATTTGGTTTTTGATTAGTTTCTTTTCCGGATTGCCGGTTGATATAGAAGAGAGTGCACGTATAGATGGAGCAAGCGAGTTTAGGATTTTTGGGAACATAGAATTACCGCTTGTGGCTCCCGGAATTGCGGCTGCAACAATGCTTTCTTTGATGACGTCATGGAATGAATATTTATATGGTGTTATCTTTGTTCAAAGTCCGACAAAATTTACAATTCCACTGGTTTTAGCGACTATGAATAGTGAACAGGAACTTGCGGAATGGGGGAAAATTGCAGCGGGAGGAATCATATCTATGATACCGGTAATGATGTTTGTGGTTTTTGCGCAGAACTACCTTATAACTGGTTTATCCAGCGGTGCGGTAAAAGAATAATAATATTAGAAAGAGGAAAATAATGAAAAAAAAGATTTTAGGAACAATACTTGCAGGGACAATATTAGTATCAGGACTTATAACCGGATGCGGGAATACAAAGGAGGCATCTGGTTCAGTTGCAAAGGCAGAAAATAATACAGAGGCAAATTCCGAAACTACTGTAGAGAAAGGTGATAAAGAAGCTGAAGAAGAAAAAGCTGTAACATTAACTATTGCTGCTCGAGGTGGCTCGCATACTGACATTATCAATGCAGTAAAAGGGGAATTTGAACAGGAAAATAACTGTACAATCGAGGTTCTTGGATTAGAAGGAGCTGATCTGAAACAAAAGGTGGCATTAGACGCAGCTAATAAAGAAGGATCTTATGACATTGTTATGATTGATGATCCAGTGATGCCAGAGTTTACAGAGGCCGGAGTACTTTGCAACTTAACAGAAATGGGGTATGTGGATGATGCTGATTTTGTAGAGAATTCACTTGCATTGGGTAAAAATCCTTATGCTACAGGAGATACTTATGCGCTACCTTTTTCAGGAAACGTGCAGTTGATGTTTTACAATCAGGAAGTTCTGGATAGTTTAGGCGCTGAAGTGCCTGATTCATGGGATGATGTATTAAACATTTCAACGCAGGCTCATGAAAGTGGATTATATGGATATGTTATTCGTGGACAGCAGGGAAATCCAATTGTATCAGATTATCTTCCGCTTCTGTGGGCATTCGGTGGAGATGTATTTGACGATGAAGGCAACGTAACAGTAGATTCTGAGGCGGGCCAAAAATCTCTTGAAATGTATATGAATTTATATGGTACAGGAGAGAATTTTGAGAAAGACGATCTTGTATCTGTGGTTTCAGAAGGCAAAGGAGCAATGGCTCTTGGATGGCCATCATGGTTTATTTCAGGAAAAGATGCAACGGCAAATTATGCGGCTATACCATCTAAAGTATCAGATGGATCGGAAGAATATTCAACAGGTGAAATAGGAAACTGGATGATGGGCATACCGGATAATAGTATGAATAAAGATCTTGCACTTAAACTGCTTATATATCTTACAAGTGCAGATGTTCAGAAAAATGCAGTAGAGATTGGCGGAGTTCCTACAAGGACCAGTGTATTTACTGATGAAAGTATTGTAGCAAATTATCCGTATTTTACTACAATCTATCAGGGAACAGAAAATTCAAAGGTTCGTCCAAGAACATCAAAATGGTCCGCAATAGAGGAAGCATATGGCTTGGAACTTTCAAATGTTGTTGCCGGAACTAAAGATATTCATACAGCATTGTCCGATGCAAAAGCAGCAATTGAACAAATAATGGAACAGTAGGGTATACAAATTCAGGGAGATATAGTAAGTGAAGGTTAAATCAAGTTACATTTTTGCTACAAAAATGTTTATACCGGCAATTGTTTTTTTACTGGTAGTAGGAGTATTCCCAATTACATATATGATTTATTGCAGCATGACAAATGCATATATGTTGAAACCGGGACAAGAAGAGCTTGTGGCATTTACTAATTATATCAGGATATTAAAGGATCAATACTTTTTACAGGCTCTAAAAAATACTGTTATATTTACCGTTATTTGTGTTATCTTTGAAACAATATTGGGAATTGTACTAGCTATGTTTATCAATTCTTTTAAACATGGTCAAAAAGCATTCAGAACAATAATTCTTGTTCCGATGATGGTACCTCAAATTACGGTTTCTTTGATGTGGCAGATGATGCTTTCA
>JAILBM010000120.1 GCA_024680925.1 Butyrivibrio sp. | reverse complement strand
ATACCTGTTATAAGTGCTACCTTTGCCATAAATACCTCTTTCTTTGTTTATTTGCTTTTTATTACTTATATTGATTTTATTGATTTTTCACTCTGATGAAGTAATATCTTTGCAATGTCTCGTTCAAATAAATTTTTGGAGCAAAACAAGAATATCTAATCTGTTGTAGTTTCTGCAATTGCAATATATTTACATTAAAATGCTTTTCCAGTGATAAATCATAAATTTTCTGCTAGTATAATACTCTTTATTTTTTTAATTGAAAATGTCTTTTATTGTTATTTTTTAGCACAATATTGACTTTTGATGAGAAGCGACAAAAAGTCATGCATTTTCGTTACCCACAATCAGAAACACACATTTACTGCAGGTTTTGTAAGAATGTGATTCAAGAGGCAAATCTTCATTTACTCATGATTTTTATTTACCCGAACTTTTTTATTAACCTTTAAATTATTATAGGAGGATTGAATAATACAGGTAGGCCTGATTGATATACTTTGTATTCGGCCTACCTTAAGAAAATCGTTTTTTTGTAGTAGGCCTAAAATAGATATCCTTCTTATGAGCCTACTTTTTTTCACCAAAAAAGCGAAAATTGTATATGATTCTAATATAAGTGAAGTGATAACGTAAAAGTAGACACCTAACTTATTTTTGTAAACAGGAATAACCTTTTGCTGCTACACTAGAGTAATAAGGTAGCCACGTTTACATGAGAAAGCACAAGGAGGTCTACATGCTATACACCAAAGAAGAAAGGCTAGCCATAGGTGAACAGCTATATAAACACGAAATAAGACAGAAGGATGCAATGGCTAAATATAACATTAGCAAAGCCACTGCAGAAAAATATCTTCGTGCTTATAAAGAACACAATGGCATTCCAATCATAGCCCAAAAATCAGCTTCTTCAGCATCCAAAATGCAATCAGTTAAATCAAAATCATCTGTAAATCCCGAAATGGAAGAGTACATGTCCATGTCCAAGGAGGAACTGATTCGCGAACTGGTACAGGCCAAGGCAAATGAACTGCGAGCAAAAAAAGGATACGAAGTGAAAGGAGCTGGTGCAAACAAGGAATTCGTTCCTTTAAACAACAAGAATTCGAAATCGTAATGGAACTATCCGGACAGTTTCCGGTTAAATATCTATGTGAAGTACTGAGCGTAAACCGCAGCGGTTTCTACAAGTGGAAGAAACGCTTAGAGCATCCTTCCAACCGCATGAAATCTTTTATCAGTGACCTTGTGCTCTTTAAAGAGTATCACGCCAAATACCCATCGCATGGGTATAGGTGGCTCAATGCCAAGATACTTCTTGATACAGGGCTCATTATGTCAGATCAGAGAGCTCACAGGATATGCAAAGCAGCGGGTATAGTTAGTGTCTGCAAGCATTACAGATATAAAAAGCCAGGAGATCCTTACAAAGTATATCCAAATCTTCTCATGACCGGCCTCAATGTTTCTGGTCCGCTACAGTGCATAGTAAGCGACATGACAGCATTCTACCTACAAGGAGTCTATTATGAGCTTACATTGTTCATGGATATTTGGAACAATGAAATCCTATCTTATTCCCTGTCCAAAAAGCGTGGCGACAGGATGACATACATGAGTGGTCTTAAAGGCATCCTTGATATCAAAGCACAGTATCCAGATATGGAAATGGTCTTGCACACTGATCAGGGTTCTGTTTACTCTTCAAAGAGCTTTAATGAACTTTTGCCATTGTATAACATAGTCCATTCAATGTCTCGCGCAGGAACACCTACCGATAACGCTGCCATGGAGGCGATTAACGGATGGATCAAGGCAGAGATGTTTAATGACCTGCACATAACAAGCAATGAAAACATAACAAGAGAGATTGCAGACTACATTGTGTTCTTCAATGAAGAACGCCCTGCGTACTCTTTAAACTACCTGACTCCGAAACAGTACAGGGAGTACTATGCTTAAAAACAAGTGTGGAGTTTTTTGAAACTGTGTCTACTTTTACTTGACTAGTGCAAAGTGTAGGCTTATTTTAAGATCTTTCAATCCGGCCTACACTTTAAGAGCATAGTTAAAACATTTTAATATAAAATGTAGGCCTAATCAGATATTTTTCATTTAAGCCTACATTAAAAAAGATAATTTTCAAATGTAGGCCTATATCAAAATATAATAATTCAAGCCTACCAAAAAAAGATAGCAATGACGACTTTAACATATATGTATCTTTAATAACATGTATAAGCCTGATACACTAATAGCTTACTTATATTCCCTGATAAGTTATATCCATAATTTCCTTCAAACAAATAGAAGTTCTGTAAACTGCATCCTACACCAGCTTCACATTTTCCTTACCAAACTCTCCCATTAAAGTATCCAATAAAAACTTATCGGCTCTTACACAATAGTTTGAAGGAAGGCGTTTCATTTGCCGAGAATCCTTAAGAACTATGGCTATCTGGTCCTGACCATCGCTATCTGCAATAATCTTTTTAAGCTTGTCAAAAGAGTTCTCATAAGTACTTAAGTTAGCAAACTGAATCCACAAGGTTCGTGGTATCTCTTCAAAAAGAGTTATGCGGGATGCCATGAGCTTTGCATCCTTTTCTTCCTCAACAGAAACACGGCCCTGTATAAATACCTTTTCATCTTCAGCTATTTTATGCTGGTATTCCTCATAGGTTTTTGGGAATACTATAACCTCTATCTGACCAACCAGATCCTCAAGGGTAAGAAAGGCCATAACCTTATCATTCTTGGTGTACTTGATTTTTTTAGAGGTAACAAGTCCTCCTATGGTTACAACACTTCCGTCCTTTACAAGTGGCACTCCGGTTTCTTCATCAAGATAGAAATCCGTGGTTTTATTTGTAGTATTTTTTTGCCAGAAGGCTGCGTAGTCCTCCAAAGGATGACCACTTACATATATTCCCAGAACTTCCTTTTCGAATTCCAAAAGTGTTTCCTTGGGATATTCTTCCACATCCGGTATCTGCATTTCATATTGAGCCTTATTTTCATCTGAAACCAGATCAAAAAGTGACATCTGTCCCGCCATACTGTTACGGGTACTGTCATGAAGGCTATCCATGATCTGAATATAAACAATCATGCACTGCTTACGATTTGACCCCAGTGAATCGAGCGCTCCCGCTTTAATAAAACTCTCAACAGCTCTTTTGTTTATAGTGCTGTTGGAAGTACACATACGTTTAAGAAAGTCATTAAGACTTCTAAAATGTCCGTTCTGCTCTCTTTCTCTGACAATGGCCTCAATAACAGGAAATCCTATTCCGCTTATGGCTGTAAGTGCATAGCGTATACATTTCTTTTTCTGACCGTTTTCATCAGTAATCTCTGCTACAGAAAACCCTGCATGACCTTCGTTAATATCAGGCGGCAAAAGAGATATGTTCATATTTCTGCAGGTCTGAATATAACCTGCTACTTTTCCGGGGTTATCAATTACCGAGGTCATAAGGGCTGCCATAAATTCCACCGGATAGTAATATTTAAGCCAGGCTGTCTGCATTGAGACAACAGCATAGCAGGCAGCATGGGATTTGTTAAAGGCATATTTGGCAAAATCCATCATTGAGTCATATATTTCATTGGCTGTTTTCTCAGATATTCCCATTGATTCACAGCCCGGAACATTTTCCTCACTATTACCATGAACAAAGTTGTTTCTTTCAACCTCCATGACATGCTGCTTCTTTTTACTCATGGCTCGTCTAACAAGGTCAGCTCTTCCAAGGGTATAGCCGCCGAGCTGCTGAACAATCTGCATAACCTGCTCCTGATAGACTATACATCCGTAGGTAGGCTTTAAGATAGGCTCAAGCTGCGGTGTCAGATAAGAAATGGTATTCTGATCGTTTTTTCCTGAAATATATTTAGGTATAAAGTCCATGGGGCCCGGACGATAAAGGGAAATTCCCGCAATAATATCTTCCAGAGACTGGGGCTTAAGCTCCTTCATAAAGGATGTCATTCCCCCTGATTCCAGCTGGAATACGCCATCTGCATGACCACTTGAAATGCTTGCAAGAACTTTCGGGTCATCCATATCAACCTTATCAATATCTATGTAGTTGTCATCCCCGGGCTTTGCTCCGATTGCCTCATTGGCATATTCCGTAGCATCTTTTATAACCGTAAGGGTACGAAGGCCCAGAAAATCCATCTTAAGAAGTCCCAGCTCCTCAACAGTTGTCATGGTGAACTGAGTTGTAATATTGCCATCTGCCGATCTGGAAAGGGGTATAAGGTCCTCTGCAGGAGCCGAGCAGATAACCACACCTGCTGCATGCATAGAGGTATGTCTTGGAAGTCCCTCCAGCTTTTTACACATATCAATAAGCATGTGCACCTGAGGATCTGTCTCGTACATAGTTCTTAGCTCTGAGTTCATGGCAAGAGCTTTTTCCAGAGTTATATTCAGCTCATTGGGAATCATTTTGGCCAGATTATCTGCATAGTTGTAGGGCAGATCCATTACCCTTGCCACATCTCTGATAACACCCTTTGCTGCAAGTGTACCAAATGTAATGATCTGAACAACTTTGTCAGATCCATATTTTTCTGTAACATAATCTATAACATCCTGTCGCCTTGAATATTCAAAATCCACGTCTATATCAGGCATGGATACACGTTCAGGATTTAGAAATCTTTCAAAAAGAAGATCGTACTTGATAGGATCTATATTTGTAATATGCATGCAATAAGATACAATACTTCCTGCGGCAGACCCACGTCCCGGTCCCACTGCAATTCCATGCTCTCTGGAATAATTGATATAATCCCAGACTATTAGGAAGTAATCCACATAGCCCATGCGCTTTATTACACCAAGTTCATAGTCAAGGCGCTTCTTCAAGGTTCCGTCATCCTCGGGATACCTTTCTGCAAGGCCGTCATTACAGAGCTTATTAAGGTATGTCCAGGAATCATAGCCTTCAGGCACTTCGAAATGTGGCAGCTTTGTAACACCAAATTCTATTTCCACATTACATCTGTCAGCAATC
>JAILBM010000056.1 GCA_024680925.1 Butyrivibrio sp. | reverse complement strand
ACGCAGTAACAATTAAGCTACTGCGTATCTGTATTTTTATATATTCTTATCAAATTCTATGTGACGAAGCTGCCTTATAATAGGCTATTTATAGCATATCCAAAATGAAATAACAAAAATGCTTAATCAGTTGCCAAGCTTTTTCATCATTTCTTCAACAGCTGCATCAAGCTGATTATCTGTTCCATCTTCACTATAGGCATCACTGTCAAATTCCACCTCAATGTCCGGTGTAATGCCGATACCATGAATGTTGTTTCCTGCAGGTGTGTAGTATGAGCTTATTGTAAGCTTAACTGCTGTACCGTCGGAGAAATCAAATACTCTCTGAACTACACCCTTTCCATAGGTTGTTACACCTACAAGTGTTCCTATTCCATAATCTTTTATTGCTCCTGAAAGAATTTCAGAAGCACTGGCTGAATACTGATTTACAAGAACCACCAATGGAATATCTATTTCCTGAGTACCATCACATTCATAATCGGTTCTGTTTCCATCTCTATCTTCAGTATAGAATATTACCCCCTTTGGAAGAATCTGCTCTGCAATACTGCAAACTGCTGAGACATTTCCCCCCGGATTTGAACGAAGATCAATGATAAGACCTTCCATACCACTTGCTTTAAGCTCTGCAACAGCCTCTGTATACTGATCCGGCGTTACTTCATCAAACTCAGTTATCTGAACATATCCGATGTTGTTATCAAGCATTTTGGAATTAACTGTAGGGCTTTCTATTTTTTGTCTCTGAACCTGTGTTTCAACGTATTCACCATCTCTTATTACTGTAACGGTTACATAGGTTCCTTCTTCGCCCTTAATAAGTTTTACAACCTCTGACAGCTCAAGCCCCTGTGTGTCTTCTCCGTTAACCTGATAGATAATATCATCCACCTCAAGATCTGCACTTTCAGCAGGTGAGCCTGCTATAAAGCCTGATATTCTTGGCATCTCAAGTTCCTGATCAAGACTTACATAGGCACCTATTCCATAATAGATACCTTCTGTATCCTGCAAAAGTTCATTAAGCTCTTCTGCTGTGTAATATACTGAATAGGGATCACCCAGAGAATCCAGAAGTCCTCTGTAAAGACCATTCTGTTCATCTTCAACACTTACATCTGTTTTATAATAATATTTATCTATTGCTGCTTCTAGAGTTGCCAGCTTTTGCAGTGTTTCACTTTGCAAAAGTTCGCTGTCTGCAACACTGACTTCAACGTTATATATTTCAGAACCATCCTGATATCCGGAATATAGCTTTGTTACATAAAACACTACACAAAATAAAACAAATGCTCCTATGAGTCCTGTGAGAAGTCCTCCGATAAACATTCTTATGGTTTTATTACCTGTCTTATCATTATCAGGTCCATTTACCATATTGCCAGGTGTCTGATACTGATAATTATCCGGAATGTTTACTTCGGAACTTATTTGATCATTTCTTTCATTATCCATTACTATAATCTCCTAAATAATTATTCCCATAACAATTATATAAAGAATTTCAGGAATAACCTTATATTTACTTACTAAGGTAATTCCAAGGGCTTACATAGGAGCCATTTAGACGTACTCCAAAATGGAGGTGATTACCGGTAGATCTTCCGGTAGTTCCAACAGCTGCGATTGTTTGTCCTTTTGTTACTGACTGTCCCTGGGATACATATAATTTTGAACAGTGCATGTAGACAGTATATAAACCATCACCATGATTTATCATTACGTAATTACCCATTGATGCTTCATAGGAAGCTGCCACCACAGTCCCTGTATAGGCTGCAAGTATAGCTGTACCTGCCGGTGCTGCAAGATCTATACCGTTATGCATCTTCTGTATTCCAAGCGTAGGGTGAAGTCTCATTCCATAATCATCTGAAATTCTGGTATATCCTGGACATGGCCATGCAAACATACCACCATCATATTTTATCTTATTTAACTCTGCCTTATCTTTGGCAACCTCTGCTTCCAATGCCTTGATAGCAGCATCTTCAGCAGCTATTTGAGCTTCATACTCTTTAATAGCAGCTTCTTTATCCTTAATATCAGCATTTACCGAAGAGAGCTGAGAACTCTTTTCATCCATTAGAGCCTGCATATTACTCTGTTCTATTTCAACAGCTTCCTTGGCTTCATCAAGGGTTACTTTTTCTTCTTCCAAGGCTTCTTTGGTGAGTTCCACAAGCTGTGTCTGAGTAATATATTCATCTAATTTCTGTCTGTCATAGGAAGAGAGCAGTTCAATGTATTCTGCTTTATTAAGCATATCTCCAAAGCTTCCGGATTCAACCAAAAGCTCAAGATACAGGGTATTTCCCTGCTCATACATAAATTTGATACGCTTTTTCATAGCCTCGTACTGATTGGTCTGAACCTCAATTGCTTCCTGCAGTTCCAATTCAGTAGCTTCTATCTCTGCCTCTTTATTTGCTATCTCTTCTGTAAGAGTATCTATTTTATCCTGAATATCCGTAAGGCTACTGTCAAGCTGGGCTATATAGGTATTAAGATCTGATTTGGTAGATTCCAGCTGCTTTTTTACAGATTCCAAATCAGTAAGATTACTCTTTAAGGAATCTCTTTCCTTTTTGGCATCACTGATCTGACTTTCCTTTTGTTTGATACTTTCTTCAGTTACTGCATATGAAACAGTGGTACTAGTGCTTAGTACCACTGTTAAAGTAATCACCATCAAAACGACGGATAATATTCTTTTAGCAATTCCCTGTTTCCAATTTAGAACTTTCATCATACCCCTAATTATACGTGCAAGTGCTTACGAACTGTTACAAAACTACCTAAAAATCCAATACCAACGCCTATGATGACAGAAGTAGGTAAAAGAGTTTCAAAAACAGTTGCAGCCGGCAAGAAATTAAGGAGTGAACTTAGCATTGAAAACTTTGTTCCAACATAGGTAATAGCCTGGTTGTATATAAAATACAAAAATCCAACAGGGATAAGTGATCCTATAATACCAATCAATATACCTTCAATTACAAAGGGTGCTCTGACAAAAAAGTCTGTGGCACCAATATATTTCATAATTGTGATCTCATCTTTTCTGACTGAAATACCCATAGTTACCGTATTACTTATAAGGAAAATAGATACTGCAAGAAGTATGGCTATTATACTTACAGATACATAAGCAATGAGCTTATTTACACCGCTTAAGGTTGTAGCTGTTACTTCCGAACGATTTACCTCACGTACTATTTCTACTGATTCCAGATAAGTAACCAGAGCCGGCTGCATGGAAACATCATTTAAATAAATCTGAAGGTTGGCTGAATCAGCTAGAGGATTTTCTGTAAATCCATCTGCGTATTCTCCCAAATATTCTTCCTTAAAGCCTTCCCATGCCTCATCGGCCGATACATAAACAACCTCTCTTACTTCAGGACGTTGTCCCAAAGCATTCTGAAGTACCAGCATTTCATCCTCTGATACTCCTTCGTTAAAAAATACTGTAACAGAAACGCCTTCTTCGGCGGTTTTTACTACATGTTGAAAATTTGTAACTATTGAATAAAACATTCCAAACAAGAACAGGCAGGCACTTATGGTGGCAATTGAAGCCAGTGTGTACCACTTATTTCTTGTAAGGTTCTTAAAACCCTGTCCAATAGTATAAAAGAAACTACTCATCCTCATCGATATACACACCCTTCTCTTCGTCAGCTATAATTACACCCTTTTTGATTGTAATAACTCTTTTCTGCATTGCATTAACGATTTCTCTGTTGTGGGTAACGATGATGACTGTGGTTCCGTTGGCATTTATCTGTTCCATAAGCTTCATGATTTCCCATGAATTATTAGGATCAAGATTTCCTGTAGGCTCATCGGCAAGAAGTATTGTAGGCTTATTAACCAGAGCTCTTGCCAGGGCCACTCTTTGTTGTTCACCACCTGAAAGCTGAGTAATCTTACTTTTATATTTTCCGGCAAGACCAACAGTCGCCAGAATAGATGGTACATTTCTTCTTATCTCTCGTCCCGGTGTCTGAACAACACGCTGGGCAAAAGCTACATTTTCATATACATTTCTGTCTTTCAAAAGTCTGAAATCCTGGAATACCACTCCAAGCTTTCTTCTAAACTTCGGTATCTGTCTGTGTCTTATTCTGTTAAGATCATATCCGAGAACATTGATTTCACCTTCTGTAGGTACAAGCTCTCTAAGAAGCATTTTTATAAGCGTAGACTTTCCGGATCCACTGTCGCCGACAATAAATACGAATTCACCTTTTCTAATATGCAGGTTTACTCCGTTTAAAGCAGGTGCGCCCTTGGTATAGGACTTAGTCACATTGACAAGGGTTATTATTTCATCATCAGGCAACTGCCGTTTAGACTTTCTTCGTCTTATAATTTTTTCCATTAAGTTTTATCTCCCCAAACTCACCAAAATACTCATATCAGTATGAATATTTTTCCATATAATTCATATATTTTACTACCATAAGAGCAATCTTGAAGGTTATGGCATCATCAAATACCCTAAGATCTAGTCCCGTACTCTTCTGGAGCTTATCAAGTCTGTATACCAGGGTATTACGATGGATAAACAGCTGTCTTGAAGTTTCTGAAACATTAAGATTATTTTCAAAAAACTTATCGATAGTAACCAAAGTCTCCTGATCAAAGTCATCAGGATTCTTACCATCAAATATTTCCTTTATAAACATTTTGCAAAGTGGTATGGGAAGCTGATATATAAGTCTTCCGATTCCAAGCTCTGTATAGCAGATAACCTTACGTTCCTCAAAGAATATCTTTCCTACATCAAGAGCCATCTTGGCTTCCTTATAGGAACGGCTGACCTCTTTGATCTCACCTACAACTGTTCCATAGGCAATTCTTACTTCTGTGAGGCCTTCTTTTTCAAGATACTCCTGCATTTCCTTGGCAATCTTTCCAAGATCGCTGCCTTTACCGGATTCCTGAATTTCCTTCACAACAATTACGTTGTTTTCATCTACTTCTGATGCAAAGTCATCGGAGGTGCTTCCAATATAGCTGCGCACCATTTCAAGAGCACCCATTTCGCGTCCGTTAGCTGATTCAACGATCATGGTTACCCTGCTGGCATCGGTTTTGATATGAAGCTTTTTGGCTCTGCTGTATATATCAACAAGAAGGAGGTTATCCAGAAGAAGATTCTTTATGAAATTATCTTTATCGAATCTTTCTTTATAGGCTACCAAAAGGCCCTGTATCTGGAATGCAATCATCTTGCCCAGCATGTATATGTTATCGCCGCCGCCCAATACTATCAATATATACTCAAGCTGCTGTTCATCAAAAATCTTAAAATATTGATATCCTTGAATTTCCTGGGAATCTGCCGGTGATTCAACAAATTCTCTGGCAGGGGCTGTGCATCTTAAAAAATCATTAGAGGTAGAAGCAACTTCCTTACCATCAACATCAAGCACACATAACTCGGCATGTGATATGTTTTTTAAGCCTTCCAACGTATTTTGCAGAATCTGATTTGATATCATTTAAACACTCTTTCTGCGCAGTAATAATCCCAAATTACACGCTTTATAATTCCCCTCAAAGTATAATTCTATAGCATAGATACAAAAAAATCTACAATTTTTACTTCATTTCTTTGTATACTTTTATGAATTTTTACTGTTCGTATACTGATTTGCATTACGTTTAAACATTCTATGATAAATTTTTTGTATAAATTTTTCTTTTACAGTCTTTCTACGCCCTGCTATATCCATGTCCTGAGGCAGGAACACTATCACCTCTGCATTTATCATGGACCTGTAATTATCTATAAGCTCAATGGATAGATTATCCGTTGCGCGCATGATTATAACCCGTGGAACAATGCTGTTTATCTCATTTATTGTCCCGGCGTTAACGTCCTCATCAATACCATATATATTCTGACCTACAATATTAAGGTCATCTCTTACCGCACTTATATCAGCAGACAATTTACCAATTCCGTTTTCCGTATCCGATATAAGGTATACCGAATATCTCTTATAGGCCAGAGTTGTGAAAAGAGCATTCAGAAAAGCAAGATTTTCTGCTTCCTCTGCCCTGTTTCTTGCAGTAATCCCACATTGCCTTAAAATCTCTTTGTCACCAAATACTGTGATATCGGCATGTTCTATCCACCTGGCAATGCTTTCATCCTTTTGTGCTCTTACCAGAAGCGGAATATTCAAATATATAACACTGTTAAGGGCGCCGTTTTTTAAAAAAGTCTCAACCTGCAGCAAAGACTCTCTTAAAAACATGTCCCTTAATGTTATCCCCATCAAATTTACTTTTCGCATTCCCCAATTTTCCCTCTTAAGGATTTAGATGATTTATCCGATATTAGAAACAGACAATCATATTTTCATTTCGGCAGCGCAGAAACATCCGCGCAGATAGGAGGTGGCCATGGATATAGCCGAGTTATCAATGGCCATGTCACAGAATCGTGTCATGAATGACTTTGGTGTTGCTATGCTATCCAATAGCTTAGATATGGTGGAGGACACCTCAGCAGCACTTACGGGAATGATGGATAATTCAATGGAATTATCTGTAAATCCCGATCTTGGGTCAAACATTGATATCAGACTGTGAACAGGTCATGGGATCAGTCCCGGCCAAAGCGCCTGTTTCTATTGAAGCAGGCGCTTTTTTATATCATTAAGACAATGATATATAATACACATGCAGTCACTGCAATTATCAGTGGAACTGTAACAATAGTCTCCTTTTTACCGTTTTCATCAATCCTTGGTTTCTTATAAATTATAGATCTGAAGTACTCCCCTCTTCCTTCATTTTTGGCCATGGCATAAGCAAGGCAAACTGCTATTAAAGCTCCAATGATTGCAATGCAGCCAAGCGGTCCTATAGCCATTATAAGTGTCTGCTTAAGCTCTGCTTGAGATATACCCTCTGCAACCTCAGCAATTTCAGATTCAGAATTATATTCCCAATACATTAACAGAACCTGAGATGTGTTTAAGAGCATATGTGCCAGCATAGAAGTAATAATGGAACCTGTCGCCTCAACCAGTATTGCAAACATAACCCCAAGTAAAAAAGCATATGCTGCCTGATTAAGATTCAAATGCATGATTCCAAATAAAAGAGAGGATAAAACGATAGCTGCAATGGTTCTTCCACTTCTTTTATAACTATGGAAAAGTACACCTCTGTAGCAGCTTTCCTCTATTATTGGCGCAAATATTCCAATTGATCCTACCATTAAAGGAAAAGACATTGCCAGTATCTGATCACTTGCTGCGGCAACTGTATTTTCCACAAAAAGCATTGTTATGGAATTGGCAAAATAACATAGTGGCATTACCAGGAAAAGATAAACCGGCACCAATAAAAGGGTTGTTATCTTGACTTTTTTTAGGGGTATAAGATCCGAAAATCTGTCTCCGGTACATAAAATAAATATCACAGCCGGTATAAACATGCTCATCTCATTAACAAAATTTGTAGCTGCAATAGACATGTTTATTCCCATGCCATATATTAAAATTTCCAGACAAAAGGAAACAACGAACATACACAGTATCATGCAAAGAAAAAGCCAATTTGCCTTTTTATTATTCATAATTATCTGTCAATCCTTTCAATGCTGTCTGCTGTAATCTTTACCTGTCCGTTTTTCATAAGGTGGCCTATGGCCCTCTTAAACTGATTTTTGCTCATTTGCATTTCGCTTTTTATGATTTCGGGATCAGCCTTATCTGTAAATCCGATATGTCCGTTATGTTTTTCCATATATTTAAGAATGGCCTCACCATCTGTATCAAGCTGTAAATATGCCTTATCTCTTAAACTAAGATCAAGCTTTCCATCCTCTCGTATTCCTGTGATTCTTACTGTTACGTCATCACCAATCTGAACATTTGAAGTAAGCTCTTTTTTGGGAATAAGTCCTGAATAAATATCATCCACTGCCACAAAAGCTCCGAAGTTCTTACTCATCTCATATACTGTTCCGCGAGCTTTGTCATCCTTAACATAAGAGCTGTCTGTTCTAAGATATTCATAAACATTCATGGTAACGGCAAGTCTGTCACTCTTATCAATGTAAAGAGCACACAGAACATCTTCGCCGGACTTTACTTTTCGTGTCTGCTCCCTAAAGGGAAGAAGTACATCCTTTTCAAGTCCCCAGTCCATAAATGCTCCTATTTTGCCTACTTCCTTGACATGAAGCATTGCCACCTGTCCCAGTGTGATCTTCGGGCTTTTTGTTGTAGCAATCATTCTGTCATCAGAGTCCCTGTAAATAAATACATCCAGTTCTGCCCCTATGGTTACATCAGCAGGAACCTGCTTTTTAGGAAGAAGAACCTTCTCTTCCTCTGCCTTTTCTTCACTTTCAGCAAGATAAACTCCAAAGTCTACCTTTTTAACCACAGTAAGCTTTTGTTTTTCTCCAAGCTTTATCATATTATGTCTACCGTCCTTTCTTTATCAGACTACTTTGTCTGTTTAGCTGCTTTTATATTAAGAAGCAGCAAGTCGCCTTCTTATCAGTGATAAGTTCAGTGATCAGATGATAAAAAATTACCTGATAAGAAGTTCCACATTACAATAAATATCTCCGGTTTCATCCTGTAAGGAAACCGTATATATATTATCATCGCTTTTCCTATAATTTACAACAGGAACTATTATGTCACCTAAATGTGACTGTTTTTTGTACTCAGCGCGGATCTGCTTTAAAAGGGCAAAATCCAGCACTTCGTCACTTATATCTCCAAAGGCGATTGGCTTTTCATTATGGACTGCCTTGGTTTCTGACATAGGAATAGCTTTTTTATTCATAAGATCATTAACCACATCCAGTGCAATTGAGATATACTGTGCATTATTTACATGGTGATTGGTATCAAGATGGTTTTTTATTATTTCAAGTTTTTCCCCTTGTACAAATAATTCGCCTTCTTCGCCGCTTTTTTTGGGGAATGGAAGCTTTCTTGGTGAATAATTCATATCGAGTTTTTCATCCAGTGGATAAGTTTCTAATATATCCTCTGTAATTCTGCATGGCACGCCTTTTTCGATGTCAATAAGTGACCATATGGAATTGGCCATGGCAAGGCGCTCTCCGTCTTCAGTATCCATGAAGAAATTTCTCATTCCAATAAAGCCTTTTAATTCATAGGGAAGCGTTCCAATCACTACATTTTCACCAAGTCTTGGAAGTCTGTTTATAACTATCTGCCAGGAAGATACTACCCAGGCAAGATTTCTTTCATGCATAACTTCCATGTTCACTATTCCTTCCTGAGTCTGGAAGGTTGAACAATCCTGAAAATAATTCATTAGAGCCAGTGGTGTTAATGCTCCTGTATTATCAATTTCGCTGTATCTGATTTTTGATTTAAAACTATACATTGCCTCTCATCCTTATTTATTCTATAATTTACATTTCTATATTTTAATACCCATTTTAGCAAAAAATAAGCCTCTAACTCAAATATTGAGACCATTGACCAAACAATTCCTATAAACAACAATTCTAACAGTGCCGATCCTTGTATTTCACCCAGAACTATTGCTGATGGGACATAACACCTCTGATACTCATCATATTGGATATAGTCTTTTTCTCTTCTCATGAGAGTAACACCTTTGTCATAGTATGCAAAAAACCTCAGCAATGAATAGCTGAGGTTTTAATAGCTGGGATAGCAGGATTCGAACCTGCGTAATGACGGAGTCAGAGTCCGTTGCCTTACCGCTTGGCGATATCCCAATATTTAATTACATGTCCTACCGACAAGACAATACTATACACGAAAAGATTATTTTTGGCAAGCACTTTTTTAAAAATTTTATAGAAATCGTTTTTTTAATCAATTTTCTTCTTTTTGATGTTTTATATAATAAGAAATCCGAAGGAATCTTCTATTATATAAAATACTTCCCACACTTTTATATTATCCTGCCCCGGCAGTTTTTCTGCCAAGGCAAAAGATATTTCATGGTGCGGGAAGTTTTAGGTATCAGCCTTCAAATAGAAGATCAGCATATGTTGGGAATGGCCAGTCGTTTTTATCAACAAGCATCTCAAGACAATCTGCCGGTTTTCTAAGGTTTGCCATAGATACTGTAACTGTATCTTTATAGAAGTATGCACGCTTACGCATATCTGCTATAGAGCTTGCCTTTTCTTCATCCTTTTTAAGCTTATCAAGAGCTTTTTTCATAGCTGCGAGCTGTTTAGAGATTTCCTTAAGCTCATCTGCTTCTACAGATGCATCTGCACCTGCTGCCTTGATGTCATTAACATCTCTTGCAAGCTGTCCTGCGTACTTCATAACTGCAGGAATGATCTGCTTGGAAGCCATATCTATCATTGTAAGTGCTTCGATATTTATTGTCTTTGCATAAGTTTCAAAGATAACTTCCTTACGGGATGCAAGCTCTGTTCTTGTATATACGCCAAATTTCTCAAAGAGCTCAACTGCATCTTTATTAGTAAGAACTTCAGCAGCTTCGATTGTAGACTTGATATTTGGAAGTCCTCTTCTCTCTGCCTCAGCCTTCCATTCATCTGAATATCCGTCACCGTTGAAGATGATTCTCTGGTGCTCTGTAAGATATTCCTTAATGATATCGTGAACTTCAAGGTCGAAGTTATCAGCCTTTTCAAGTCTGTCTGCTGCCTCGCAAAAGCTCTCTGCAACAATTGTATTAAGAGTTGTATTTGGGCTTGCCATTGAATCTGATGAGCCTACCATACGGAACTCAAATTTATTTCCTGTAAATGCAAATGGTGATGTACGGTTTCTGTCTGTAGCATCTTTTTCAAACTCAGGAAGTGTTGAAACACCTGTCTTGAGCTTGCCGCCGCGCTTAGAACGTGTAGCTTCACCGGTTTCAATGAGCTGCTTAACAACGTCTTCAAGCTGCTCTCCAAGGAATACTGAAATAATTGCTGGTGGTGCTTCATCAGCGCCAAGTCTGTGGTCATTACCTACATCAGCAGCACTCTGTCTCAAGAGATCTGCGTGCTTGTCAACTGCCTTAAGTACACATGCAAGTACAAAAAGGAACTGAATATTTTCATTTGGTGTGTCACCTGGATCAAGAAGGTTTACACCATCGTCTGTGCAAAGTGACCAGTTATCATGCTTACCTGAGCCGTTAACACCGGCAAATGGTTTCTCATGAAGAAGACATCTCATGCCATGATGCTCTGCAACTCTCTTCATAGTCTCCATGATGATCTGGTTGTGATCTACAGCAATGTTTGCTGTTTCATATATAGGTGCAAGCTCATGCTGACCTGGTGCAACTTCGTTGTGCTGTGTCTTTCCAGGAACACCCAGCTTCCAAAGTTCTACATTAAGGTCTTTCATAAACTTTCCAACAGGCTCACGGATTACACCAAAGTAGTGATCCTCCATCTCCTGTCCCTTTGGCGCTGGAGCACCAAATAAAGTACGGCCTGTGAAAATGATATCTTCTCTTTGAAGACTCTTTTCCCAATCTATCAGGAAATATTCCTGTTCCGGTCCAACTGATACATTAACTTTACTTGCTTTATTATTGCCAAACAGTCTTACAATACGAAGTGCCTGCTTATCAACAGCCTCCATTGAACGAAGAAGAGGTGTCTTTTTATCAAGAGCTTCTCCTGTGTATGAGCAGAAAGCTGTTGGAATACAAAGTGTAACGCCAGCTCCTGACTCCTTAAGAAATGCAGGGGATGTAATATCCCATGCTGTATAACCTCTTGCCTCAAATGTGGCACGAAGTCCACCTGATGGGAATGAAGATGCATCAGGTTCGCCCTTTACAAGCTCTTTGCCGGAAAATGAAGTGATCATGTGACCGCTCTTTCCTGTACTTGTAACAAATGCATCGTGTTTCTCAGCAGTAATACCTGTAAGAGGCTGGAACCAGTGAGTATAGTGTGTTGCACCATTCTCCATTGCCCAGTTCTTCATGGCATTAGCTACTACGTCAGCTGATGCCATTGAGAGGTCACCGCCGTTTTCCATTACACTTACAACTTCTTTGTAGACATTCTTAGGAAGTCTTTCACGCATTTTTTCAAGTGTAAAGACGTTCTTGCCGTAAATCTCTTCAACATTTACCCTATCGCTCATGTATCAGTATCCTTTCAAATTTTATCTAAACAGTATCAATATAAAAAAAACTACTAAATAATGCAAGCATTCTTTAGTAGTTTTTTTGAATTAATTTTTATCACTTAGTAATATTTCCGTTCTGAGGTGCATGAATTCTAAGGATATCATACTGTTCTGTTTCCTGATCAAGTTCAAGGTATAAAACTTCCTTAGGGTGAGGCGCGCTCTCAACTGACTGTCCCTTTTCGTTATAAATTCCCTTAACGATAGTCTCTATATCTCTTCCGTCCGGTTTCATGATTTCAATCTTATCGCCTACTGAGAATTTATTTCTCTGCTCTATTTTGGCTCTGCCACTTTCATCTACGCTTCCAACAATTCCAAGGTATGTATATTCATTGACATAGGTATTGTTGTCATAGATCTGTGTCTCATCACTTGGCTTACCAAAATAGAAGCCTGTAGTGAACTGACGATAGGTACATCTTGAAATTTCATCCAGATACCATGGCATATTTGCTCTGTATTTTTCTTCTGATTCAAAAAAGTCATCGATAGCCTTACGGTATGTTCTGGCTACAGTTGCAACGTAGAGAGCTGTCTTCATACGTCCTTCGATCTTGCAGCTGTCAACACCCGCATCTACAAGCTCAGGAATATGCTCGATCATGCACAGATCCTTGGAGTTAAAGATATATGTTCCTCTTTCATTTTCATAAACAGGAAGGTATTCTCCCGGTCTTTGCTCCTCTACTACTGCGTACTTCCATCTGCATGGATGTGTGCAGGCACCATGGTTGGCATCACGTCCTGTAAAGTAGTTGGATAAAAGGCATCTTCCTGAATAGGAAATGCACATCGCTCCATGTATGAATGCTTCCACATCAAGGTCGTCAGGGATATTTTGTCTGATTTCCTTTATTTCTTTTATAGAAAGTTCTCTTGCTGCAACAACTCTTTTGGCACCAAGGTTGTACCAGAATTTATAGGTCTCATAGTTGGTATTATTAGCCTGGGTTGAAACATGTCTTTCTATTTCAGGACAGATTTCCTTGGCCATCATAAACATACCAGGGTCTGCGATTATAAGGGCATCCGGTTTTAATTCCTTAAGTTCATGAAAATAAGCTCTTGCGCCTTCAAGGTCATAGTTATGGGCAAGGATATTGGCTGTTACATGTACCTTTACTCCATGCTCATGAGCAAATTCGATTCCGACCTTCATGTCCTCTTTTGAGAAATTTTTGGCATTTGCTCTAAGTCCGAAAGCTTCTCCGCCTATATATACAGCATCAGCACCAAATATAACTGCAGTCTTTAATACTTCAAGGCTGCTTGCAGGTATTAATAGTTCTGGTTTTTTCATAAATCTCCTACTTTCTAAATATAAATCCGGCTTTTTCAATATGTAATTATCTGGACCGAATTTTACAACTTAACACTAAGTGTCATTCCATCACCAACTGTAAGTATGACTGTTTCCAGCTGGTCATTATGTTTTAACTCATATAAGTATTCACGCATTCTTGCATGAATTGTTCTGTTTCTTCTTGTTACTGCAAATCTGGATTCTATCACATCTCCGTCCTGAAGTACATTATCAGATACAAGAAGGCCTCCCTTATTTAATATCCTAAGGCAGTCAGGAAGGAAGTTTATGTACTGTCCCTTTGCAGCATCCATAAATATAAAATCATATCCCGGCTCAAGCTCTGCCAAAACCTCTGTGGCATCGCCTTCAATTAGAGTTATTTTATTGTTTTTATCGTATTTTTCAAAGTTTTCCCTGGCCACAGGGATTCGCTTTTCATATTTTTCTATGGTAGTAATTTTGGTACAAGGCTCTGAATACTCTGCCATTAAAAGAGCTGAAAAGCCTACTGCGCAGCCAACTTCCAGAATATTAACCGGTCTGTTAAGTTTTAACAGAAATTTTAAAAGGCTCTGCGTATCCTTTCGGATAATTGGGACCTCCCCCCGCAGAGCCTCTCTTTCCAGTTCATCCAGATATGGCGCATTTCCTTTGTCCATTGAGTTAATGAAAGCGGTCATACGTTCATTGTCTGTCATTTATTTAATTATTTCCTTCTGTAGTTTCACCGGTTTCAGATACTTCCTCAGAAGTCTCTGAAGCAGCATCTGTAGAATCTGTTGTAACTTCTGTTTCAGAATTTACAAGGATTTCTTCCTCCTCGGTGTAACCGGAGGCTAGTATTTCAAGCATTTCATCAGCAGTCATTGTTGAACTGAGTTCATAGGTGCCACTAGTTATTTTGCCATGATAGTTAGATAAATATTCCTGGATATAAAACAGTTTCCAGTCACTGATAAGTCCAACCTCTTCAAGCTGTTTGGCAAGTTCGGTTACAGTTACACTACTGTCTATGGTAAGTCTTACTGTCTTACCTTCGCCTGCCGTAGTAACCGGTGTCTGATTAAAGATATTATATCCAAATTCATATCCGACTTTTGCATATTTACTTATGAGCATTATTGCTATTATTACAACGACAATCTTTACGATTGCATCTAATATACCAAGTCCAAAACTTTTGCTGTTCATATACTTACTCCCCGCCTTAACCCTGAGTATCCATAATTATCGGAAGTATCATAGGTCTGCGTTTTGTCTTTTTCCACAGGTAGTCACTAAGAGTCTCTGAAATCAGCTTTTTAAGCTTTGTCCAGTCTGTTATTCCTCTGTCGAGAGCTTCGGTTACTTCATCAAGTACAAGATCCGTAACATCCTCGATAAGCTTATCTGACTCTTTAACGTATACAAAACCTCTGGATACAACACTTGGGCCTGTGGTAAGAAGGTGATTTTCTTTATCAAGTCCAAATACAACTATTACTATACCATCTTCTGCAAGATGCTGTCTGTCACGAAGCACTTTATTTCCAACATCACCTACACCAAGTCCGTCTACAAGAATAGCTCCCACAGGAACCTGTCCTGCAACCTTTGCGCTTTCGTTATCAAGCTCAAGCACTTCTCCGGAATGGAGAATAAAAATGTTATCCTTAGGTATTCCCAAATCCAGTGCGATATTTTTCTGAGCTATAAGATGTCTGTATTCACCATGTACCGGTACTGCATACTTAGGACGAACAAGAGTATATATAAGCTTAATATCCTCCTGGCAGGCATGGCCTGATACGTGAACATCCTGAAATATGACTTCCGCACCCTTTTGCAAAAGTTCATTTATTATATTTGTTACTGCTTTTTCATTACCGGGAATAGGATTACTTGAGAATATTACCGTATCCCCTACTCCTACAGATATCTTTTTATGCTGATTGCTGGCCATTCTGCTAAGAGCAGCCATGCTTTCTCCCTGACTTCCGGTGGTAATTATTACTGTCTTATCGTCAGGATAATTTTTGAGCTCATCAACATCTATTAAGGTGTTGTCCGGAATCTTTATACATTCAAGCTTTTGGGCAATGTCAATGATATTGACCATGCTTCGTCCTTCTACAACAACCTTTCTTCCAAATTTGTAGGCTGTATTTATAATCTGCTGCACTCTGTCTACATTAGATGCAAAGGTAGCAATAATTATTCTGTTATGCTGATGCTCTTCAAAAAGATTATCAAAGGCTCTTCCTACAGTTCTTTCTGAAGCAGTAAATCCGGGTCTTTCAGCATTTGTAGAGTCGCACATAAGTGCCAGTACACCTTTTTTACCGATTTCACCAAATCTCTGAAGGTCAATTGGGTCACCGTATACCGGAGTGTAATCGACTTTGAAATCTCCGGTGTGAACAACAATTCCTGCAGGTGAATAAATAGCCAGCGCTGCCGCATCTACTATTGAATGATTTGTTCTGATAAATTCAATTCTAAATTGTCCCAGATTTATGGACTGTCCAAATTTTACAACCTTACGTCTCGTGTTATTAAGAAGATTATGTTCCTCAAGTTTTCGCTCTATTATACCCATGGTAAGTCTTGTAGCATAAAGAGGTATATTCATTTCACGAAGCACATAGGGAATAGCTCCTATATGATCTTCATGACCATGGGTTATTACCATACCCTTTACAAGGTCAATGTTATCCTGTAGATATGTGATATCCGGTATTACCAGATCGATTCCAAGCATGTCCTCTTCAGGGAATGCAAGACCACAGTCCACAACAATGATACTGTCTTCATACCTGAAGGCAGTAATGTTCATTCCAATCTGCTCCAAACCACCAAGGGGTATTATTTGAAGCTTGGAAGTATTTTCTTTTTGGTTATTACTCAATTACGTATTTCCTCCACATTCTGTGCAGTACCCGTATAGCTTAACCTCATGATCAACAACTTCAAAACCGGTCTTTTCCCGAATTTCATCCTCAAGACCTTCCATCATGTCCTGTTCAAATTCAAAGACCTTTCCGCATTTCAAACATATCATGTGATGATGATGATGCTTTGATCCATCCGCCTTTGTTCGCGCGAGTTCATAGCGTTCAATACCATCATCGAAGTTAACCCGATCAATAAGCTTTAGCTCTAAAAGTACCTGTATTGTTCTATACACTGTAGCAAGTCCTATATCAGGAAAGTCTACGCGTACAAGTTCATATATCTGCTCCGCTGTAAGATGATTATCACCTTTTTCAGTCAGTGCTTTTAAAACCAGTATTCTCTGGTTTGTGACCTTAAGTCCTTTTTCTTTAAGCAGCTTCTTAAACTGCTCTGTATCCATTTCTGAATGTTTCTCTGCCATAATGTACCTCCCAGTGCATCAGCAAAAAACATAACCTCCAGCCTTTCGGCTAACAATCACAAATCAAGCTGAATATCATCTTCTCCAAGAAGCTTACCAAAAATCTCCCCAAGAGCTTCCAGCTCTTTCTCATCTTCTACCATGGAGTATAATGATTCTGTGTCATTTTCATCAGAATCATCCCGAAGTATCCATGCTTCTCCGTCGTCATCTTCCGAATCTGTCACCAATATATATGTATGTCCACCAATTACAGTCTGTTCAAGTACATAAAACTCAACAGGCTCTTCTCCGTCAGGAGTAAAAAGAATTTTTTCCAAAATTTAGTCCTCTTTTTTCTCAGATCTATTGTTAAGATAATCCTGCAATATAATCTGTGCAGCTATCATGTCAACGTATTCCTTGTGCTGTCTTTTTGGAATACCTACCTCATCCATAATATCATCTGCCTCGACTGTGGTAAGTCTTTCATCCCACATAATGACAGGCAGGCCTGTACGCCTCTCTATATGCTCTTTAAATTCAAGAGCCAGTTCAGCACGCACACCAACAGACTGATCCATGTGTACGGGAAGCCCAAGTATTATGAGCTCTACACCATACTCCTGTATCAGTTCTTCTATTCTGGCCAAGGTTCGCCTTAATTTATTTTCTTCTTTTCTACGGATAATTTCTTTTGCCTGTGCCGTAATCAAAAGTTCATCGCTGATTGCCACACCTACAGTTTTGGATCCGTAGTCTAATCCCATTATTCGCATTTACTAATATTACTTTCTGGCCCAGTTATTTGCTCGAATATATTCTGTCAGCATCTCTTCTACAAGTTCATCTCTTTCAACCTTCATAATAAGGCTTCTTGCACCGTGATGACTTGTAATATATGTCGGATCTCCTGACATAATATAACCAACAATCTGATTAACCGGGTTATAGCCCTTTTCCAAAAGAGCTTCATATACTACTTCCAGTACCTTTTTCACACCTGTTTCCGGTTCAATTTCAACTTTAAAAAACTGGGTATTGCCCAAATCCTGTTCTGAATTATTCTGCATTTTGTCCGTCTCTCCCACAATGGCCACATATGAGCTGTGAAATTCAAGCAGGCTGCTTTCTTCTCCAGATTCATAATAGGCGCTTTTTTAGGTATATACATTAATATTACTATAATCCAATTAAATTATCAACGTATCCGGTTTCAGAAAGCCCTTTGGTGTTACCAAAGAGATACAGCCTGAAACAGCACCGGCTTCATTTGCTTTATTACTTTCTACCGCCACTCTTATATATCTGTCAGATAAACCTATCATATAGTCTTTGCCGTCAATGGTTTCTACATCTTCCCACAGTACTTCAAAGCTTTCTCCAATGAAACTGTTTCTGTATTCATGGGATTGTCTGCCTGTCATTTCAATAAGTACATCACTTCTTAAAGACTTCTCCTTATCTGTATGCTGCCCCGGAAGCTTTGCCGCAACTGTGCCTTTTCTTACAGAGTATTTAAAAACATGCATCTCATAAAAGTTTATATCTTCAAGGAACTTAACTGTACTTTCAAACTCTTCTTCAGTTTCTCCCGGAAATCCAACAATAACATCAGTTGTAATTGCAGGTCTGTCATAAAACTCTCTAAGATATTCCACACTATTTTTAAACTCTTTGGTGTCATAATGTCTGTTCATTCTCTTTAGAGTGTCATCACAGCCGCTTTGCAGGGAAAGGTGAAAATGAGGACATATCTTAGGCATTTGGGAAAGAGCCTTAGCCATTTTTCTTGTTATAATACGCGGTTCAAGAGAACCAAGTCTTATTCTCTCTATGCCTTCTATCTTATGAATCTTCTCTAGAAGCTCAAGAAGCTCAGAGCCTTCTCTGTCAAGACCAAAGGATGCAATATGTATACCTGTGATAACCACTTCCTTACAGCCGTCTCTTGCAAGAGTATTTATTTCCTCAATTATATCCTCCTGCTGCCTTGAACGTACCCGGCCCCTTGCATAAGGAATAATGCAATATGTACAAAACTGATTACAGCCGTCCTGAATTTTAATGTAGCTTCTTGTATGCCCCGGCATCTGACTCAGCTTCATTTCTTCATATTCGCTTGTATGATTTATATCCACCATTGAATTGCCGCAAAGAGTCTTATCAAGAACGTCTCCCTTTTCCTGTTCTTTGATGTACTCCTCAAGAAGATCTACTATATCTCCCTTTCTGTTATTTCCCACAGCAAGATCTATACTTTCATCCTTAAGGACTCCTGCCTTATCGGTTTCAACATAGCATCCCACAGCTACTACTATTGAATCAGGATTCTCTTTTTTAGCTTTATGAAGCATCTGTCTGCTTTTACGATCAGCAATATTCGTTACTGTACAGGTATTTATAATATATACATCAGCACTGCTTTCAAAGGGAACTATTTCATAGCCCTTCTCAGCCAGTCTTTGCTGCATTACATCCAGCTCATAGCTGTTAACTTTACATCCGAGATTATGAACTGCTATTTTTTTTGCCATTTTATTACCTTTCATAAGTTATCAGATTTATCATTATATCGCACATTATTTTTATTAGTAAAAAAACTTTTTGTTAACTAAAATCTGTTTTTCGTTAATTTTTTATGAACAAAAAAGATTTTTTCCTTAAATCCGTCTTAAAGATTGACTTTTATCAAAAGCACGTATACTATTAAAGGAAAGAAGGAGGTATTTGCGCAATGAAGACCGTTAAAATTTCACTTAATTCTATCGATAAGGTAAAATCTTTTGTAAACGATATTACGAAATTCGATTATGATTTCGACCTTGTATCCGGTAGATACGTTATTGACGCAAAGTCTATTATGGGTATTTTCTCATTGGATCTTTCTAAGCCAATCGATCTTAATATCCACGCTGAAGACGGCGCTGATGAAGTTATGCAGGTTCTTAAACCATACATGATCTAAGCGTAATACCGACATCATGTGTGATCTCACAGTAAAGCTGTGAGAGAACTTCAAAAGAAAAAGCTTCAGGCATCCACTGTTTGTGGATGCCTTTTTACTTTAATTTTATTTTACAATCTCGATTATTTCATCTGTATCGAGTGCAGTCTGCACCATTTCATCAATTTTTTCGGAAAGATTATTTTCATGATGTTCAATTATATCAATTCTTGGTTTTGTGACAGGATGCTTAGCCACAAATATAGTACAGCAATCCTCGTAAGGAAGTATTGAAGTTTCATAAGCATCTATCTTAAGAGATATATCTACTATATCCTGCTTGTCAAAGGCAATTACAGGTCTGTAAACAGGCATAGACTCAACTACTGCATTGGTACAAAGAAGACTTTCCATTGTCTGTGAAGCCACCTGTCCTATGCTCTCACCTGTTATAAGGCCACTGCATCCACTATTCATGGCAAGCTTCTCTGCTATACGCATCATGTATCTGCGCATTATGATAGTAAGCTCATCATGTGGACACTTTTCATATATATACATCTGAATATCAGTAAAGTTAATAACATGGAGCTTAACCTTACCTGTATACTTTGCAACAACACCTGCAAGATCGATTACTTTCTGTTTGGCTCTTTCACTGGTATATGGTGGTGCATTGAAATAAACAGCTTCGATTTCAACACCTCTTTTGGCTACCATGTAACCTGCAACAGGGGAATCAATACCACCTGATAAAAGAAGCATAGCCTTTCCTGCTGAACCTGTTGGCATTCCACCGGGTCCCGGAATTATTTCAGAGAAGATATTAAGCTGCTCTCTTATTTCAACATTAAGTAAAATATCAGGATTGTGAACATCAACCTTCATTTCAGGGAATGCGTCCAGTATATCAGAACCCAGGTCTCTGTCCATTTCCTGCGAATCCTTTGGATAACTCTTATCCACACGTCTGCACTTTACCTTGAAGGTTTTATTCTTATCCGGATATACTCCGTCTATAAATTCTATAACCTTTTTGGAAATTCCTTCATAATCAGGGAGATTTCCATCTCCGTCTCTTCCTACGCATACTGTAGGACAGATACCTGTTATTCCAAAAACAGTCTGAAGAGCAGCCACAGTTTCATCAAAGTCATATTTAGATGCCTTAAGATAAACTCTTCCTGAAACCTTGGTTACTTCAAAATCTCCTTCTACGTTCTTTAAAACTCTTTCAATCTGTTTTACAAGAGCATCTTCAAAAACGTATCTGTTTTTTCCTTTAATTCCTATTTCTGCATATTTGATTACAAATGCATGGTATTGCATAATCTAAACCTCTTTCTATTATTGAAAACAATCTGCCTAAAGTACTTTCAAATTATCTTCTTGAATACTTTCTAAGCATAGGTACAATCCGGCATAACTGTTCGATAGTATAATCTATTTGCTCTTTAGTTGTAAAGAGTGACATACTTATACGAATAGTTGAATCAAGAAGAGACGTATCTGTTCCAATTGCCTTAAGGGTTTCTGATAAGTGAGGATTGTTTGTGGCACAGGCACTTCCCGAAGAGACGTATATCTCTTTTTCTTCAAGGGCATGAAGAAGAACTTCTGCTCTTACTCCCTTTATGGAAAGACTTATTATATGAGGTGCACTTTTTTCATCATTATCTGTAACCCCATTAACCGTTACATCTTCAAGTTTATTGCAAATCTCGCTTATAAAATAGTTTCTAAGGTCATAAAGCTTATTTATTTCGTTATCAAAATCTTTATATACCATTTCTCCTGCAAGTCCGATTCCTGCTATCCCTGGGACATTTTCTGTACCGGAACGAAGGCCGCCCTGCTGTCCGCCGCCATAGTTTATAGGTACGATTCTTACACCGTTTCTGATATAAAGAAATCCTATTCCCTTTGGTCCATGTATCTTATGACCACTGACAGACATTAGATCTATTCCCATTTTCTTAGGATTAATTCTTACTTTACCGTATCCCTGAACAGCATCTACATGGAAAACAGTATCCTTATTAATTCTTTTTATAAGTTCTCCGGCTTCTGCAATTGGCTCAATGGTTCCTATTTCATTATTTACCAGCATTATGGAAACAAGGATTGTATCCGGTCGAATGGCCTTTTCAAGCTCTTCTAAAGATATACTTCCGTTTTTGTCTACTCCAAGGTATGTGACCTCAAAGCCTTCCTTTTCCAGATAAGCACAGGTGTTTAAAACAGCAGGGTGTTCAATTTTGGTAGTTATAATATGCTTGCCTCTTCTGTGCATTGCTCTGGCTGTACCTATAATTGCCATATTATCAGATTCTGTACCGCCTGATGTAAAGAGTATTTCCCTTGCATCTGCTTTTAAGGTAGCTGCTATTTGTGCTTTAGCCTTTTTAACATAATCCTCTGCTACTACACCCTTATGATGCATACTTGAAGGATTGCCATAGTCTTGTGTCATAACCTTTGATACCAGGGATGCAACTTCATCAAAAGCTTTTGTAGTAGCCGAATTATCCAAATATGTTTCCATTTCTTTATCCTATTCTTTAATAATCATTTATCTTATATATCAAGGCAAAAACCAAGCCAGGCCATAACTGTAAAGCCTGCTGTTTCTGTTCTTAAAATTCTTTTACCGAGAGTAATTGGTTCTATGGAAGCTTCTTTGCAAAGTTCTATTTCTTTATCGTCAAATCCGCCTTCCGGTCCAATAAATATAGCAATGCTTTCTCCGGGTTTAATGGACTTTATTATTTCTCTGGTCTTATCCATACCCTCTGCCAGTTCGTAAGGAATTAACCTGACATCCATTTGTGATGCCATCTTAACGGCTTCCTTCATGGTTACAGGGTCAGATATCTCAGGTATAATTCTGCGCTTACTTTGTTTTGCAGCAGCTTCGGAGATTGTCTGCCATCTTTTTACTTTGGAGGCAGCTTTTTTATCATCAAGTTTTACAATACTTCTTTTTGTACTAACAGGTATTATCTCATAAACACCAAGTTCAACACATTTCTGGATTATGAGTTCCATTTTATCTGCCTTTGGAAGTCCCTGAAACAGATAAACCTTAGATGGAAGTTCCAGGCCATCCTCTTTTATAAACCGAAGCTTACAAATAACAGTATCTTCTGTAATTTCCTCAATTCCATATCGGTATTCCTTACCGTCTTCTATATCACGAAGGCTTACGGATAGTTCTTCTCCAACCTTCATTCTAAGAACATTAGCTATATGATTGTAATCTGTTCCGGTTATCTGTAAGGTTTTATCCTCCGGAGACATTTGACTGCTCTCTGCAAAAAAATGAAACATCACTAATCCTCATTTTGCCTGTTTTCGTTTATTATTTCCATCTCTGTTCAAATTTAATATTTACATATAAATGATTTACTATTTTTAATACAAATCAATTTTTTCTGGAGGTTATAGACACCCAGTCTCCCTGGTGATGAATTTCAAGGACCTCAAAACCTGCATCTTCATGGGCCTTTTTTACTTCCTCTTCCTTCATGTCTATGATTCCGGATGTAATATATATTCCACCTTTTTTAAGATGCTGTTTTACTTCCGGTGTAAGCGGAACAAGTACATTGGCAAGGATATTGGCAACTACAATATCATACTCATCATAACCCACTTCATCCTGAACTTTTTTGTCATCTATGATATTTCCAATAATAAGTTTAAATTTATCCTTATCTATTCCATTTGCCTCAAGGTTCTCTGCCACTGCAGGTATTGTGCAGGTATCAAGATCTGTTCC
>JAILBM010000010.1 GCA_024680925.1 Butyrivibrio sp. | reverse complement strand
TTTATGATATAGGAAATTTCTCCGAAATTCCTATATCATAAAAAACGCTCCGCTATGGATGCGCACTCGCGCGATAGGAATATGTTGCATAAATGCAACCGCGCTCGGCGCGAGAATGTCGCAAGCGACATTCTTTGTTCTAAAAAACTTGAAGGTTCGACCTGTAAGCTTATAAATAAAAATACAGAAATATGTTTTTAGCAAATTTTTAAAGGTATACAAATAATGATAAAAATAGATCTTATTACCGGATTTTTGGGTTCAGGTAAAACAACTTTCATAAAAAAATATGTTAAGTATCATTTGGACAGAGGCGAAAAAATCTGTATTCTGGAGAACGACTACGGTGCCGTTAATGTGGATATGGTGCTGGTAGGTGAACTTCTTGGAGAAAAGTGCAATATTGAAATGGTTGCAGGCGGATGTGATTATGACTGTCATAAAAGACGATATAAGACCAAGCTCATATCCATGGGTATGTCAGGCTATACAAGAGTTATAGTTGAACCATCAGGTATATATGATGTTGATGAGTTTTTTGACACCTTATATGAAGAGCCTTTGGATAACTGGTATGAAATCGGTAATGTATTATCTATAGTAGATGCAAATCTTCCGGATAATATGTCTCCGGATTCAGAATATCTTCTTACTTCCCAGATTGCAGATGCCGGAAAAGTTATTATCAGTAAAAGTCAATTTGCAGATAAAAACAGAATAAAAAAAACAGTGGATCATTTGAATAAATGTCTAAAGGATTTCTCCTGTAACAGAATTTTTTATTCGGAAGATGTTCTTTCTTTAAAAGATGGCTTAAAAGCATCAGGAATAACCAAATCCGATGTGGTATTTTCAAAAAGCTGGGAGGAGCTTGATGACAATGATATGAAAATGCTCTCCTCCTGCGAATATAAAAGACATGATCATATTAAAATGCCTGTAAATGACAATAATAACTATGATTCAATTTATTATATGAATACAGGTATTACTAAAAATGAATCAGAAATAAGAAAAATGATAAATGATATCATGACTGATTCAAAAGCCGGAAATGTATTCAGAATCAAAGGCTTTATAGCAGGAGGCAGGTCAAAGGAGGACCTTTGTGATTTTCATGAGGTTAATGCCACAAAGGAAGAGATAAATATAAAGCCTGTAGATAACGGCAAAGATATTTTTGTTGTCATTGGGGAAAATATGGATAAAAATATTATTGACGGATATGTTTTATGAAGACAGATAGGGCACTGATTTAAAATTTTTAGAGGTGGGAAATGAAATCCAGAGCAAAATCCAAGGCGGCTGCCGGAGCTTTAAGAGCTATTCCTCTTCTTCCAAACTCTCTTGTGTTGTTTGGGTACAACCGATTAAGAAAAGGAATTTCTGACAAAATAATCGAAGAGCATTACGTAAATAACAGTGAAAAATTAAAAAAGATAATAGAACCGGATGTCTTTATAGAGAATCAGCACGCAGAAGACTGGAATGAAATTAAGTATGGCGTTAATCCCTTTAACAAAGATTCTTTTCCGGCTTCTTATAATGTTTGCGGTGTTATAGGAGTCTTCAATGCTCTTATATCTTTGGGAGAGCATATGGATTCCAATTCCATGGCAAGACTCATAAGGATTTTTGAAAAAAAGGGCATAGCCATGGGTGGTATGCTTGGAACAACCCCAAGGTCAGTTATGAGCTTTTTTAAACAAAGAGGTTATAAGGTTAAGCTCTTTACATCAATGAGTACGGAGAAAACCGATGCCTTTGGAAAAGAGCATGAAACCTATATAGTCATGGTCATGAACAATAAAAAGACTCTTGAAGATTATATGCATATTGTAAATATTTCTGTGTCCGATGAAGGGCTTAGAAGATATTACTATGTTCATAATGGAAGGGATGGTAAGGTATTGCAGTTTGATTCCTTAAGTCATGCCATAGCAGGAATAAATCGTAAGAACAGTAATATGGAAAACAGAACACTTTGCATAATAGGTATTGATAAAAAATAAATGGGGAGAAGGGTATGAAATATTTATTTGACGGGGACTGGAAATTTCTGGAAACAGGACTTGATGCAGACTTTGATGAAATCACTTCCTGTAAAGATAAATTTGAAAAGGTAGAAATTCCTCATGACTGGCTTATTTATGATTCTACAGATCTATATAGGGACGGAATAGGCTGGTACAGTAAGGATTTTGAATATAAGGAAACAGGAAAAAGATGCTTTATAACCTTTGAAGGTGTTTACATGGACAGTGAGATTTATGTAAACGGACAAAAGGCCTTTGAATGGAAGTATGGATATTCTTCTTTTTCCTTCGAAATGACCGGATTTTTAAAAAACGGTCTTAATAATATAACTGTGTCCTGCAGATATCAAAGCCCTAATACAAGATGGTATTCCGGGGCAGGTATTTACAGAGATGTCTATCTTGAAATCAAGGAAGATACGTTTATTCCCGTGGACGGTGTCTATATATCCTCAAAGGCTTCAGGAGATGACTTTATCCTCAACATTGATACTGAGGTTTGTGGAAAAAAAGACAGTGACGTAAAGATAATAGTGGATATTGACGGTCTTGATATTGAGCAGACAAATGAGTGCGTCACTAAAAACTGCGAGGTTCCCGACTGCGATCTTTCTGCTCTTAAATCCGGGGAAAAAAGGTATCTCTATTCTCAAGAATATCTTGTAAAAAATCCCAAAAGATGGAATATGGATGAGCCTAATCTTTATAATATCAAGGTTATGCTTACGGACGGGGAATCTGTACTTGATGAATATAAAACAAGGATTGGCTTTAAAGAAATAGAATTAAGTCCTGACAAGGGATTTATAATCAATGGTCAGAATATTAAGCTTCATGGAGTTTGTGAACATCATGACCTTGGAGCTCTGGGAAGTGCCTATAACAGCACAGCCATGAAAAGAAAACTGAAGATACTAAAGAGCATGGGAGTTAATGCCCTTAGGGGAACCCATAATATGGTGGCACCAAATGTCCTTGATCTTCTTGATGAGATGGGCTTTGTATTTATTTCAGAAGCTTTTGACATGTGGAGAAAGCCTAAGACAGCTTTTGACTATGCAAGATTTTTTGATGAGTGGCATAAAAGGGATGTGGCAAGCTGGGTAAGAAGAGACAGAAATCATGTATGCGTCTGCTTTTGGAGCATCGGAAATGAAATATATGACACCCATGCAGATGAAGACGGCCAGAGAATAACAAAAGAACTTAAAGAGCTTGTAAAAAAGTATGATCCAAGGGGTAACGGATGGCCTACCATAGGCTCTAATTATATGCCCTGGGAGAACGCAAGGAAATGTGCGGATATATTGAAAATTGCAGGTTATAACTATGCGGAGAAATATTATGAGGAACATCATAAGCTTCATCCGGACTGGGTTATATACGGAAGTGAGACTGCTTCGGTAGTGCAAAGCAGAGGAATATATCATTTCCCTGCCTCGGCAGGTGTTCTTTCCGATGACGATCAGCAGTGTTCAAGCCTTGGAAACAGCTCTACCAGCTGGGGAGCACCAAGTATTGCCAAATGTATCAAAAATGACAGAGACATTCCTTTTTCCATGGGACAGTTTATATGGACGGGATTTGATTATATAGGGGAGCCTACACCGTACCATACCAAGAATTCTTATTTTGGCCAGATTGATACTGCGGGCTTTCCCAAGGATGCTTATTATGAATGGCAGGGAGCCTGGACTGATTATAAGAAATCACCCATGGTTCATATATGTCCTTATTGGGATTTTAACGAAGGACAGAGTATAGATGTAAGGGTATTTACAAATGCCCCTAAGGCAAGGCTTTCCCTTAATGGGAAAAGCTTTGGAGAGCATGAATTTTCCAATATGCCGGGTTCGGGAGATAAGACACAATGGGTATTAAATATTCCTTATGAAAAGGGAAGTCTTCTGGCAGAAGCCCTTGATGAAAATGGCAACGTGATTGCCACAGACATTGCCGAAAGCTTTGGGGATTCAAAAAAAATTGTAGTAAAGACCTTTGAAAATAATACAAGACTTAAGGCAAATGGCAGGGACCTTATATTTGCTGAGATAAGCACTGTGGATAATAAGGCAGTAGAGGTCAGAAATTCTCAAAGCAGAGTTAAGGTAAGTGTTAGCGGCCCTGCAAGACTTGTGGGACTTGATAACGGCGATAGCTCCGATCTTGACAGCTATAAGTCAGACAGCAGAAGACTCTTTAGCGGAAAACTTCTGGCCATCATAGAATCAACCTATGAAGAAGGAGATATTAGTGTAAAATTCTCCTCACAGGGACTTGAAGGGGCAGAGCTTTTTTTGACAAGTGTTGCAGATGATGAAACTGTGCAAAGCTATGAAGATATGGAGCTTGTGGAGGAAAATGGAACTAAGGCTGTTAATCTTGGAATGGAAGAGGAAATCCCTGTAAGGAAAATAGAGCTTGTTAATGAAAGTGGAAATAATGTATTTGACAAAAATAATACAATCAAAAAGGTTTCCGCAAGAGTGCTTCCTGATAATGCCACCTACAAGGACATTGAATTTCAGGTTGTTACCGAATATGGTGTTAAATCAAACATTGCTGAAATAGAAGTTGTGGATAACACAGCTATCATAAAAGCCAAGGGGGATGGAAGATTTTATCTAAGAGCTCTTTCCCGAAACGGGAGCAGTGAGATAAGACTTATTTCCTATCTTGATTTTACTGTAAAGGATATGGGACAGGCATTTTTTGATCCCTACGACTTTGTAGCGGGAAGTCTTTACAGCAGCTTTGAAGGAGAAGTTGGTAACGGCAATGAAAAGGGTTTTGCAACAGCAAGGGGCGAAAAGACAGTAGTTACCTTTGAAGGTCTTGATTTTGGAAGAGATAACGGTGATGTTGTTAAGATGCCGATTTTTGCTCTTGACGGAAGTCCAAGCAGAATAAAGCTCTGGTCCGACGGAGAGCTTATAGCTGATGAAGTTTATGACAGGGAGCCTATGTGGAATGTCTATCAGGATATGACCTTTAAGCTATCAAAAAAGCTTACTGGAATATGTAACCTTAGCATTGAAACTATGGATAAGCTTCATATAAAAGGCTTTGAATTTGTAAGAAACCTAAGGGCCTTTGAGGAACACAGGGCAACAGATGCCGATGAAATCTACGGAGATACCTTTAATAAGACTCAAAAGCTTATAACAGATATAGGTAATAACGTATCCATAGTATTTAAGGATATGGATTTTGGAGACAAAAAGCCGTCAGAAATAATAATAAACGGCAGAGCCAAAGGAGGTAGAAATACAGTTCATATTCTCTTTGATACCGACAAGGGAAGCAGCAGGGAAATACTTGAGATAGAACCGTCTGAAGAAATTTGTGAGCATAGATTTAAGATTTCTGATTTAAGCGGCAGCGGAACTGTTACCTTTGTATTTTTGCCGGGAAGTAATTTTGATATAGAAAGTTTTCGCTTTTTATAATTGCATTTTGAAAGGTTTATAGGGGTAAGCTTTTTGTGGCATTTAGCAGACTTTTTATAATAAATTTTTAAGATGTTATAAAGGAGTGAAAAAAAGTTATGAGAAAAAATCTTGGGAAAGAATTTAGAAAGGGCTTTGCATGTATAATAGCAGCTTCTCTTGTATTTTCATTATATGGATGCGGAAAGACCGCAGATAAAGAGCCTGAAGAAACTGAAATTTCAGGAGAAGATAATTCAGATAATGAAGATTTGAATAATGAAAATGCATCAGGAACTGCACAGACTTCACCGGATAAATCAGAAGCAGAAACAGAAAACGGCATGGAAGAGGATGCTATTGCAATGATAATAAATCATCCTGTTTCTTCCAAGTATGGGGATGTGGAAAAAGCTTACGGACATTATCCTGAAATAATTCTTTCAGACACTGTTGCGAAAGCTTATCCAAAGCTTAAAGCACAGGTTGACAGCTACAACACTTCATGGAAAGAAAACATAGAAGAAACTGTAGCCGAATATGCAGTATGGGCACAGGAATATACGGAAGATGATGAAATGGAGTATTCCAGTGAAATCGATATTCAGATTGTAAGATGCGATGACAAAATGTTTTCTATAGTGGGTAATTACATGGATTATGGCGGAGGTGCTCATCCAAATCATGGAACCTGGACCTTGAATGTTGACCCTGCTACAGGTAAAGAATATGTTATTTCCGATGTGCTTAATGATACAACGGATTTTCCTGAAATTGTAAGAGAAAAGCTTGCAGAAAATTATCCTTATATTGAAGAGGAAGTGGATAGTTATTATTACGGAGAAGGCGAAGCCTTTCAGGATATGCTGGATAATAACAGCTATCACTGGTCTTTAACCGAAAAGGGACTGAGTATCTTCTTTTCACCTTATGAAATAGCATCCTATGCTGCCGGGTATTCTGATGTGAATATCGGTAATGATGAATATCCGTCTTTGATACAGGATATATTTAAGGTTACTGAAAGTCAGAATATTGAAAGTAAAGTTACATTATCAGAAGGCGATCTGATAGAGGTTGAGCCATATGAAGAACCGGATGATACCGTTTATATAGATACAATAAATAATCCGGGATGGGATGAGTATTGTAAAGAAGATAAGACTCCGGAGGGTACTTCATTTGTATCCCTTACTCAGACTAAGGCTGATAAGTCGGACTGGCTTGACAGAGATAAATGGGCCCTTGAACATGGCTTCCAGTTGGCATCCATGCCCTGTTATGATGAGAACTATAGCTATTACGGATCTAATCCTATTGAGTATTCATATATGTTCAATGAGCTTCTTGTTTATGAAGCCTCTGATGGACTTCTTAAGTATGATCTTGATTTAAGTGTTCTATGTAACGGTCCTGATGAAAGTCAGTACAGATCATCGGCTATAACACAGTATGTAAGCTATGCTCAGATCGTGGATGATATTCTTTATGCAACAATTATGCATAACGGATATTCTTCTGAAGAGCCTTATTCAAATTATATGGTGGCAATTGATTTAAATGATAAGACTCTTTTGTGGAGAAGTGAGCCCTGTGTAAGTAATGCCTCTAATTTTAAGATCGTAAATGATACCATTATATGTGGATACGGCTTTACCGCAGAACCTGATTATATCTATCTCTTAAACAGATATAACGGACAAAAGGTGGGTGAAATAGCTGTAAACTCAGCACCGGACCAGTTTGAAATTGTAGACGGAACCCTTTATGTTGCTACCTACAATACAGCCTATGAATTTACAATAAATCAATGACAAGAGGAATGGATATGAATGTACATTTGTGTAAAAACGATGAGACTATAGAGGAAGCTCTTGAGTATATAAATACACATGATGCAGATAACAGAAAATTTGCTGTGGATACAGAAGCGGACAGGTGCTTTATTGGTGATGAAAGGTTTATTTCCGCACCGGTTCTGATTAACCATAAGAACAAGTATTATGCCTGTAGAATTGTGGGATAGGAGATATTTGCAGCAGTAGATAAAATTTTTCATCAAAGCTTGATTTAAAGCATAGAATATGTAATTTCTTTCGTGTATAATTATTATCAAAATATAGTTAATAATTTGTTTTTAGTTTAATATACAAGAAAGGAAGAACTTTATGAAAAATGTAAATTTGAGAAAAGTTGCCATGATTGGCTGCGGTTTTGTGGGAAGTGCATCTGCCTTTGCTCTTATGCAAAGCGGATTGTTTTCCGAAATGGTGCTGATAGATGCAGATCATAATAAGGCTGAGGGCGAAGCTCTTGATATAAGTCATGGACTTCCTTTTGCAAAGCCTATGAAGATATATGCCGGAACTTATGATGATATAGTAGATGCAGCTATCATAATCATATCTGCAGGTGCAGCTCAAAAGCCGGGAGAAACAAGGCTTGATCTTGTAAAAAAGAACGTGGCTATTTTCCGTTCCATAATGTCTGAAATATCTTCAAGGGATGTTCATGGTATTCTTCTTATTGTAGCCAATCCTGTTGACATACTTACAAGTGTGGCACAAAAGCTTAGCGGACTTCCTGCAAACAGAGTATTTGGTTCCGGTACGGTTCTTGATACGGCTAGATTTAAGTATCTTCTTGGAGAGCATTTAAGCATAGACAGCAGAAGTGTTCATGCATTTATTATCGGCGAGCACGGAGATAGTGAGATTGCAGCCTGGAGCAGCGCCAATGTATCTGGTATTCCTATCAATGACTTTTGTGAGATGCGAGGACATTTCCAGCATGAAGAGTCCATGGAGAGAATTGCCGATGAGGTACGTAACAGTGCCTACGAAATTATTGAGAAAAAGCATGCCACTTATTATGGAATTGCCATGAGTGTCAGACGTATCTGTGAATGTATCATAAGAGATGAAAAATCAATACTTTCGGTTTCCAGTACCATATCAGGTCAGTTTGATATAAACGGTGTATGCCTTAGCATGCCGGCTATTGTAGGTGCAAACGGAGTAGAAACTCTGGTTCCTATTTCTCTTGATGACAAGGAAATTGAGAAGCTTCAGGAATCTGCATCAACCCTTAAAAAGGTACTTGATGAAGCAATGGGATGATATAAAAGATGATAAATCGGCAGGTTTTGCAAAAAGCCTGCTGATTTTCATGCTAATTGCTTGCGGCTGCATTGCAAGTGTATTAGTATAGATAGTACAGTAGTATTATTTTATAATAGTGCTACTGTAGCAACTGTAAAAAAAGCAGAGCACCGGGGAGTGTAACTGCGGGATTCTAGTGAGGAGTGTGTATGAGAGGAAAAAGTTTGTTAAAAAGGGGTATAAGTATTGCCACTGTGATGGCAATGCTTATGACAACAGCCGTGGGCTGCGGTAAAACGGCTAAGGAAAATGAAAGTACTACAACAGGTAGTAGTACTACAAGCAGCGAGTATACCTATGTATCTGAATATGTAGATGTACAGCTTAGTGATTCTGAAAGCTATAATACCAATTATTTATTAAAAGGTGATTATCTGTATTATGTTAATACCCGTTATACAGATGAGGAGTCTTCATCCGAAATTATTAAACAATCTCTTACAGATGGCAGCAAGACAGAGCTTAATGTTGATGTAACCTCCAATGGTTATGTTGATTATTTTGATGTGGCAGATGACGGAAGCTATGTAACTTTTATTCGTGAATCTGAGGATGATGGCAGTGATAATTATTCTGAGACTGTATTTCTTGTAAGCTATGACAGTAATGGAACCGAAATCAACAGAGCTGATATAACAGAGGTGCTTTCCGATGACTATGCCTCTGCGATGCATTTAAGTAATCAGGGAAAAGTATATTTGAGAACCGAATCGGGAATTACTGTATTTGATCAAAGCTTTAATCAGCAGGAAAAGATTACTTATGACGGAAATGTAGCATGGGTAACTGAAAGCTGTATAGGAACAGATGATTCCATGTATGTCCTGTACACCGGAAGTGAGGCTGCGGGATATGCCACTAAGCTGGCCAGAGTAGATGAGAAGGGTAAGAAACTCGTGGATACATCTGCCGAACTAACGATGCTGGGCGGAAATAAAATGCTGGCCCTTGAAGATAACAATTTTCTTTTAAGTGATAGTGACAGCCTTTTAAAGGTCAATAGTGAAGGCGGAGAAGCAAACAATATTTTCACCTGGCTTTCCTGCGATATAAACGGAATGGATGTGTCAGAGGTTTCTGTGGCAGGAGAAGACAGCTATTATGCTTTGATCGAGGATACTGAATCAGAATCTGCTGAAATCATGAAAATCAGTAAGGTAAAAAGCTCTGAAGTTCAGCCTAAAAAGGAAATAATTCTTGGAACCTTTTACGGACAATCATCTGTTACATCAGCAGTTCTGAATTATAATAAAACCCATTCAGACTATCATATAACTGTAAAGTCATACTATGATATAGCAAATAACGATGAGGATGCATACACTGCAGCCTTAACCGCAATGAATAATGATATTCTTTCTGATAACTGTCCTGATATATTGGATCTTTCCAGTGTAAATATTGCTTCTTTGGTTCAAAAAGGACTTCTTGAAGATCTGAATGCTTATATGGGTGATTCTGAACTTAAAAAGGAAGATCTTCTGGATAGTGTGGTAAATGGATATACCTATGATAATAAGCTTATAGCTATACCTTCCACTGTTTATTTTGAGACTCTGGCAGGCAGTGTTGCTGATGTAGGAAATGCCGATGGCTGGACTGTATCGGAAATGATGGATGTAATAAATGCCAATCCTGATAAGGCATTTATGGAATACGGTACTAAGGATTATATGATTTCCATGCTGGTTACCTACAATCAGGAAAAATATATTGATTGGACAAATGGAACTTGTAACTTTACATCTCAGGACTTTATCGATACCCTGAAATTTGCCAATACATTTCCTGCTGAATATAACTATAGCGAGGAAGAACTTATGGAATCTACTCCTGCCAAGATAAAAAACGGAAAAATTCTTATGGCATCTGCAACCATAGACAGTCCTGAATCTATTCAGAAAATTCAGGCATTTTTTCCTGGTGAATGTAATTTTATAGGTTTTCCTTCCAATGATGGAAATGGTACCTTTATGCAGTCAATGGGATTGTATGGAATAGCAAGCAAGTCTGCCGTTAAAGATGGAGCATGGGAATTTATAGAGTCAGCTCTTTTATCTGATAAAAAAGACATATATAGTTTTGGATTTTCACCTGTTAAATCTTTAGTAGAAAAGATGATAACCGAGTCACAAAACGTTGAATATGTTAAAGATGAAAACGGTGAGTATCTACTTGATGAAAACGGAGAAAAGATAATTGAGGGTGGCGGCTCTGTAGATTACGGTGATTGGGAATATACATATCATCCGGTAACTGATGAGGAGGCAGATATTTTCAGAAAACTTATAAATAATGCCAAGGCTTCTCAAACAGGTGATGAAAAGATATCCCAAATTATTGCGGAGGAAGCTTCAGCATATTTTGAAGGACAGAAAGCACCTGAAGATGTTGCTGAAATTATTCAGAGCAGGGTTAATATTTACATTAAAGAAATAAGCTGATATTCATTTTATAATTAATAAAGAACAGGTTTAGAGCCTTCATGTTGGTTATTTACCAATATGAAGGCTTTTTTTATGATATAGGAAATTTCTCCGAAATTCCTATATCATAAAAAACGCTCCGCTATGGATGCGCACTCGCGCGATAGGAATATGTTGCATAAATGCAACCACGCTCGGCGCGAGAATGTCGTAAGCGACATTCTTTTTTAATTAAATAAATGTAAACTAATCCTGCATTTATTGCGAAAACGTATATTTGATAATAAAATATTGGGTAGAGGTTATAAAATGGCAGAAATAACATTGTATGTAAAAATGCTTGGAAGCTTTTCTATTACCTGGAATGATAAGGAAATAGTTCTGGGAAGAAATAAGTCTGCCAAGTTTATAAAGGTTCTTCAGATTGTATGGCTTGCGGGAGAAAAGGGAATTACCAAGGGACAGCTGGTAAGCCGCATATATTCCGATCAGGAGATTTTGACAAACTTAAGTAATAGTATCAATAACCTTTTTTATCAAATGCGTAAGCAAATGATTAAATCAGGTTTGCCTGACTATGATTATATAGTCAAAAAAGATTCTGTGTTTTATATAGATGATAAGACAGAAATCATAACTGATGTCTGGCAGTTTATAAATGCATACTCTATGGCGGAAAGAGCTGATAGTGAAGAACTGAAGCTTAAATGGTACACCAGAGCCTTTGATATATATGTAGGAGAGCTTTTACCGGAAAACGCAGGAGAACTTCATGTAGTTACAGACAGTACTTTATTAAAAAAGAGATATAAAAAGGTCATAAGCTGGCTTGGACAATATTATAAAAATCAAAAACGCTTCGCCGATATGTATAAGATTTATGAAAGAGCGGCTTTGATCTATCCTGATGAGGATTATCAGGAGGGAGAACTGGAAGCTCTTATAAAACGTGATATGTTCAAGGAAGCCTATGAGCTTTATGATAAAACCTCAAGATATTATAAAGAAGAGCTGGGCATAGAACCCTCTGAAACAATGACTGCTTATTATAACAGCATGTCAGAGCATTTTAACAATGGTGAAAAAAGAATTGAAGATATAAAAAATGAAATAGTTTCCCTAAGGCCTGATAAAGAGGGAGCATATTATTGTTCATATCCCGGCTTTGTGGACTGCTATCATATGATGGCAAGAACAATGGAAAGATCAGGGCAATCCGTCTATGTAATGCTATGTACACTAAAGGATTATATGGGAAATTCCTTTAACAATAAGGATAAATTAAAGATACGATCCGATGAGTTAAATGAAATAATAAAAGGCACCTTAAGATATGGAGATGTTTATTGCAGATATAGTGATTCACAATATCTGATACTATTAAGTGGCTCTCCCGGAGAAGGAACAGAAATAGTCAGGGAACGTATAAGAAAGAAAATAATAGAAAAAATCGGTTATAAAATATCAGTTACTTTTAGTGCTGCATCAATAGTTGAAAATGAAAGTTATATGTAAAAGGAGATTGCAATGGAAGAACGCAGAAAGATTAGACGTGTGGAATATCCTACAAAAACGGTGTTGGTAGATTGTATAAATCAGACCAGGTACTATGTTAAAACTTTTGATGCCAGTCCTGTGGGAATTGGTATTATCGGAGATGCTTCTCTACCGGATCTTGTGGGAAAGGATGTAATAATAATTGCTGAGACAATGATCATGTATGCTGAGGTTGTTCGCCAGGAAAAACAGCCTTCGGGAGAATACAAGATAGGTGTAAATGCCAAGAGGTTTAGTGATGAGGTACTGGAGTATCTCTTTGACAGAATAGTTGGAGACTGATATGGATATGGATGACATGGATAATAAGGATAGGGAAACAGCATCTGAAACATTTATTGTCAATATACAACGTACACAAAATTCTTCCTGGCAGGGAGATATAACATGGTCCGGCGGTAATGGAGAAAAGCTGCACTTCAGAAGCGGCCTTGAACTTTTGAAAATAATGGATTCTGCTATGGATAAAACGGCTGATTAATTTCAAAAAAACTTTTTTTATGATGATTTCTATGATTTTTGTTTGATATATTAAAAACATCAAAGAAACATTATAGATAGTTGTTATGAAAAAGGAGTTTTTATGAATAAAAATGTCAGCCTCTCAAACAGAAGAGTTATAAGTGCTATTGCAATAGGTCTTTCAGCAGTTATGGCAACGGTGCCAATTACTTCTTTGGCAGCAGACGAAGATATACCTGAGGATAACAATTCTAAGGAAATAAATAATAATCTTGAAGTTGATGAGCAAGCTCACTTTTCACAAGCTACACTGGCTGAGGGTGCTGCAGAGTCGGCAGCTATGTCAGCTGATGAAGCTGAAAGAAATCTGGAAGCAGTTCAGGATATGTATGATGCCGCAAGTCTGGCAAAGTCTTATAAAGCAGCTAAGGTTGCAGCGGATATAGCTATGGTAGCTGCCCAGGAAGCTCAGGAAAATGCCGATATTGCCAAGGTGGATGCAGAGACAGCCGTAAGGGCCGCTACCCAGGCAAGAGCAGGGTATGAGGGAATGAAGGCAGAATCACCTGAACTGTCAAAAGAAGGATCAGGCCTTGAGAAAATCAAATTTAATACGGAAAAGGCTGAGAAGGCAGCTCAAAATGCCAAGTCAGATAATGAAAGAGCACAGGCAGGTGCAGATATGGCGCTTAAGATTGCCAGGGCAGTAATGGACCTTGCACAAAAGCTTAATTCCGGTGAAGAAATCTGATTATGATACATCATCCCCTTAAACAAGACTAGAGTCTTCTTAAGGGGATTTTTTTAAAAGCCTTTAATAGTCTTGTAAAAAAATTGTAGATGTGGTATCTTTAAGATGTAGTAATTAAAACTACGTGATGAAGTTACGTAAAACTGATTATATCATCGCGCGGAAGGGAGAACATTATGACAACAAAGGATTTGGGAAACTTTTTTAATTCACATCTGGTACCTAAGAAGCTGTACAGTTTAAACAGCAATAAGAAAAACAGAATATGTCTTGAGCAGGTAAAAAACGGCTGGGATGTATATTTTAGTGATAAAAAAGCTAAAGTTGGTATTTCTCATTTCGCATCAGAAAGCGATGCCTGCAATTTTATGAAGAATGAGATCAAGAAAATGATGGAACAGCTTTATGGAATAACCTGGGCTGCCATTAGATAAATTGCTTATAAATATGATGAGGGGATATTTATTGGAAAAGCCGGCATTTAGTGCCGGCTTTTTTAATATAATTAGAAATTCGAAAGGATTTCTTATTATATATATTAAAAATGTTCCATTTAGGATGCACACTTGCAAGATTTGAATACGAAAGGGAATTGTAGCAATTGAGTTCCAAATTCTGAAAATTTGAAATTTTGCTATCCAAAATGCACAATTGAAAATGAGTGTCAATTGTCAATAAGTCATAAATTGACTTCTCAAATTGCTCAATTATGTCTGAAAATTCAGACAATAATAATAAAATACAAAAATCGTATTGACAATTATCTATTATTTGGTTATTATATATTTAACAACAGACGAAACAAAAAAATAATTGATAAAGGGAGTAGGAAAAGCGGCGAAGGCTTCACTGGACCGAAA